>JAAYLO010000161.1 GCA_012521855.1 Halanaerobiaceae bacterium | reverse complement strand
GGGAATATGGCCTTCAAGAGGTATATATTCATGCCATTCTGGACGGCAGGGATACCCCGCCTAAAAGCGGAGCAGGATATATAAAAGAATTGGTAAAAAAAATAAAAGAGATAGGTGTTGGAAAGATAGCCACTATCAGCGGGCGGTATTATGCCATGGATAGAGACAATCGTTGGGAGAGGACGAAAAAAGCCTATGATGCTCTGGTCCTTGGAGAAGGAATTAAAAACAGTGATCCTTACCAGGCAGTACAGGAATCTTATGCAGATGGCATCAATGATGAGTTCGTTCTTCCCGTTGTATTGACAGATGGCACTGGACCTGTCACCAGGATCGGGAATGGTGATACCGTAGTATTCTTTAATTTCCGGGCTGACCGGGCCCGCCAGATTACAAGGGCACTGGCTCTGGATGAGTTTGAGGGCTTTGAACGGCCTGCAAAACATCCCCGGGATCTCTTCTATATCTGTTTGACAGAATATGATGAAGAATTTCCTCTACCTATAGCTTTTCCGCCAATAGATATAAAGAATGGTTTAGGGGAGATTTTGAGTAAAAACAATCTCAAACAGTTGAGAATAGCAGAAACTGAAAAATATGCCCATGTAACATTCTTCTTTAATGGTGGTATAGAAAAGACTTATCCTGGAGAATATAGAAGATTGATCCCTTCACCAAAAGTAGCTACATATGATCTAAAGCCTGAAATGAGTGCTAATGAGGTTACAGAAGCCTTGCTGGAGGAAATATCTTCTGATAAATATGATGTAATAATACTCAATTTTGCCAACTGTGATATGGTCGGGCATACAGGTTTTTTTGATGCTGCTGTCAAGGCTGTTGAAACTGTTGATGATTGTCTTGGCAGACTGGTACCGGCTATCCTGGAAAAAGGCGGCCAGATTTTATTGACAGCTGATCACGGAAACTCAGAACAGATGATTGATACAGACGGCCAGCCCTTTACTGCTCATACTACCAATCCAGTCCCTTTGATCTATATCGGCGGACCAGACGGAGTAGTTTTAAAACCTGGAAAACTGGCTGATATTGCTCCAACCATGTTAAAATTGCTGGGGATCGAAATACCGGAGGAAATGACCGGTGAAGTCCTCTTAATAGAGGAATAGACTAAAGATAATAAAAAATGGAGGTAGATATTTATGGATACGACTATTATCGATGTTTATGCAAGGGAAGTACTGGATTCACGCGGCAATCCCACTGTTGAAGTAGATGTTTTACTGGCAGATGGTTCTTTTGGTAGAGCATCTGTTCCTTCAGGAGCCTCCACGGGTGCTCATGAGGCTGTTGAACTGAGAGATGGCGGGGAGCGTTATCTCGGTAAAGGTGTCCAGGAAGCTGTAAATAATGTTAATGAGGTTATTGCTTCTGAAATAGTTGGTTTTGACGCCCTTGACCAGGTGGAAATCGATAAAACCATGATTGAACTGGATGGTACCCCCAACAAAGGAAAACTTGGAGCAAACGCTATCCTGGGGGTATCACTGGCAGTTGCAAAGGCTGCAGCTGAAGCTACTGGAAATTCTCTGTACAAATACCTGGGCGGGGTTAATGCGAAGACCTTGCCAGTACCTATGATGAATATTTTAAATGGCGGAGAGCATGCTGATAATAATGTAGACATTCAGGAATTTATGATTATGCCTGTTGGTGCAACAAGCTTCTCTGAAGCATTACAAATGTGTGCTGAAGTATATCATAACCTGAAAAAAGTCCTCAATGAAAAAGGTTTAAATACCGGTATTGGTGATGAAGGCGGTTTCGCTCCCGACCTTTCATCAAATGAAGAAGCCATTGCTGTTATCCTGGAGGCAGTAGAAAAAGCTGGATACCAGCCAGGTGATGATATCATGATTGCACTTGATGTTGCTGCAACAGAGTTATATAAAGACGGCAAATATCACCTGGAGGGGGAAGGAAAAGTCCTCAGTTCTGAAAAGATGGTTGACTACTACGAGGAACTTATCAATAAGTATCCCATTATTTCAATTGAAGACGGCCTTTCTGAAGATGACTGGGACGGCTGGAAGATGATGACTGAAAGACTTGGCGGAAAGGTTCAACTGGTCGGTGATGATCTCTTTGTTACAAATACTGAGAGACTTGCCAGAGGTATAGAAAAAGGAGTTGCCAATTCCATACTGATTAAGGTAAACCAGATCGGTTCACTGACAGAGACCATTGATGCTATTGAGATGGCTAAGAGAGCAGGTTATACAGCTGTTGTTTCACACCGTTCCGGTGAAACAGAGGATGTTACCATCGCTGATCTCGTTGTGGCAATGAATACCGGGCAGATCAAAACCGGTGCTCCTGCCCGTTCAGAAAGGGTTGCCAAATATAATCAACTGCTGAGAATTGAAGAAGCACTCGGTGAAGCTGCTGAATATGCAGGAAAAGCAGCCTTTTACAATCTTAAAAAATAGGAAAAAGAAGATCTAAATCTTCAAAAGACCTTGAGG
>JAAYLO010000160.1 GCA_012521855.1 Halanaerobiaceae bacterium | reverse complement strand
CCTTATGAGGGTGCAGTCTGTTATTTAATCCTAATTATTAAACATCTCATCAAGAATTGCCTGTACTTCAGGTGCTATTGCTTCCATAGCTGAAGCAGGGCTCTGTCCTTCAAACAATACTGCACGTACACCATCGCCAAATGGTGTGTTTTCCTGCCACCATTCACCTATTATACCGGCCATAGCAAAGACCTGACCAGACCATTTATCATAAACTTCTGTCAGTACTTTATATGATACCTCATCACGGGCAACTGCCAATACAAAGTCTTCTCTTTCCTGGATTACTTCTTCCGGCCTGAACAGGAAATAATGCAGTGCAGCCAGAGCTTTAGGATTAGCAGCATTTACAGGAATGAAGAAAGCATCAGCTCCTGATGGATATGCATAATCTTTTGCATGAGGTCCTTTGGGCAGAGGTACAACACCATAATCAAATTCTACCCTGCTCTTGAAACCATCATCATTGAGCAGCCATCCCTCAATAGGAGCCATGGCAACCTGTCCAGCCTGGAACTCCAGATGCTGCCAGTCACCCTGGGAAATACCCATTTCAACCTTCCATTCTCTCATCTTTGTCAGGAAATAAAATGCTGCTTCATCGGTATATGCGAATACCAGGTTGCCGTTTGCATCTTCTTTTACAGGCACGGCACCATTTGCATATCCAAAGTGTATTGGATCAATATCACTGATACCCCACTGATCAATTGCACCATCACCATCAGTATCAACAGTTGCTGCAACGGCAATTTCCTCCAGTTTATCCCAGGTCCATTCATCACTAAGATAAAGTTCATCCTGTCTAGGCAATCCCATATTATCGAATATTTCCTTGTTCCATACTATATATCTTACAGTCTGGATTGCTCCTGTACCAAGACCCAAAGCATATTTTTCCCCTCTAAAACTGAAAGCATCAATTATACCATTTGCTTCATTTGTGAGTCCATCATAATAAGCACCAGGCAGGACTTCATTTAGCGGATAAAAAGCATTTGCAGCTATCATCGGCCAGATCTGTCCACCGGGCAGACACCAGATATCATATTTTGATTCATCATTCATGAGACGGTTCAACATGGTTTCACGTAATGGATCTCCCCATTCAACGTTCAGAAACTGAACATCCCCGATATTATATCTTTCCATGGCTTCTGCCAGACGGCCGGCTCTATTCCCGCCCTCTACAAATGCTGCCCTGGGATCCCACCAGCACACATAAGTAACTGTAGCTCCTCCGAAATCAACATCTGAATCATCAAAAGGCAGCTCATAGGCTGCAACACTGAAGGCCAGACCTGTTGTCATCAAAACCAGTAATGTCACCAATATAAATTTCCTGTTCATAGAAATCCTCCTTTATTTTTTACACCAATTATACTACAAAAGAATCAGCTTCCCCGGTAAACCACACCCCCTTTTCTCTCAATAATAATATATATAATAAATCTGGTAACTAACCAACTATTCCTGTCCTCTGTATACTTTCAATAAAGTATTTTTGCATAAAGGCATAAAGGATCAATAAAGGAGCTATATACAGAAGCATCCCGGTCTGCCTGATCAGTGAGGCATAGCGGCTGCGGAGAAGATTATTGTCTTTGACCACTTTTAAGGCCACTCCCTGTAATGCCTGTAACAGATAATTGCCCTGTCCGCTCAAAAAGATTGTATTAAAGAAATAGTCATTCCACTGCCAGACAAAGGCGAAAAGAAAGATAACCACCAGACCGGGCACTGCACCAGGGAGCATAATTGTCGAAAATGTCCTGAATATACCCGCTCCATCAAGATAAGCAGCCTCCTCCAGGTCTTTGGGCATCCCCCGGAAAAACTGGCGGAGGATATAGATAAAAAGGCCGTTCTTCAGTCCCACTGCGGTCATGGAAGTAAGGACAAAAGGCCAGTAACTGTTCAATAGATTGATACCGCCATCAGGCAATATGCCAAAAAGATCAAAGTTTTTGAAATTAATAGATAAAGGTATCATGATCATTTGTGGCGGCACAATCAGGGTAAATAAAGCCATGGTGAATATTATACCGCTGCCCCTGAATCTGAACCTTCCCAGACCGTAAGCAACAAGTGTACAGGAACTCAATTGCAGAACACTTACTACAACTGTCAGTATAAGGGTATTCAGAAAGGCAGCGGGATAGTTCATGTTTTCCCAGGTGATTTTGATATTATCCAGGGTAAAATTCCTGGGAATCCACTTAACAGTTTGATCATACAGGTCTATCTCAGTCATAAAGGCTGTAGCTATCTTCTGCAATAAAGGACGGAGTATTATGTAGGAAACACCGATGATAAATACTGCCCTGAGGAGAGAAAGAAACATGCTTTTCACTTTCTTATTCAGTCTGCTTGTAAAATTCCGGTCTTTGTATAAATTTATTCTCTCCAGGGCCTCTTCAGCCCGTCTCTCAATGGTTTTTTGATACTCTATATTATTCATATTTCCGGTTCTCCTCCTTATTCCTGATAAAATACCCATCTGGACGCAATCTTTATCAGAATCCCGATAATTAACAATATCGTTATGAAATACATTACTGCCATAGCCATACTGATCCCATAGCCGGTCCCCCTGATGGAAACCTCTCTAATCAGCATTACAACCTCATTTTTGGGGGTAGTAAATGTATCAATAATTGTATAAACAGCATTTGCTATCAGAATCGGGCTTAGCTAAGGCAGGGTGATTAACCAGAAACATTCCCACCTGCTGGCCCCTTCTACTTCTGCTGCTTCATAAATCGAAGGAGAGATGGACTGTAAACCGGCCAGAAAGATCAGGATTTGAATTCCAGAGGCATTAATAATATCAGGAATCCTATCTACAGCATTCAGGATAAAATCTATAACTGGCAGGGGCAGTTCTGTATTTATTAAGAAATTACGTAAACCCGCTCCTCCAAAGATAAATGCTGAATGATCTGCCCGGTGCATCAGCTGGCTGATCATATCACTCTGATCCATCTGAATAATAATACCTGCACTCATGATGACCGGCAGAAAGAAGATTATCCTGGCCAGAAAACGCCCCTTAAATTTCTGATTGATTATCATGGCTGCGAAAAAACTGAAAGCCAGTACCAATGGTACATTAACCAGCATATTCAAAATAGTTTCAACAAATACCCGTAAAAAAGTGGTGTGAACATTAATGGCATAATGGTAATTCCCCAGGGCTTTATAACTAAGATCAAAACCCTCTCTGGTAATGGTCAATTCACTCACACTGAAGATAAAGGCCTGGATAAAGGGATATAGGAAAAAGAATATAAATCCCAGAACAAAAGGTAAAGAAAACAGGTATCCGGCAGCTATCTTCCGCTGTCTGAGTGTAAGTCCTCTACGTAGTCTCATTTCGATTCC
The DNA here is from genome assembly GCA_012521855.1 of Halanaerobiaceae bacterium. Taxonomy (GTDB): domain Bacteria; phylum Bacillota; class Halanaerobiia; order Halanaerobiales; family DTU029; genus JAAYLO01. The sequence continues at coordinate 336 of JAAYLO010000160.1, read as the reverse complement.
TCCTGAATAACCAAAAAGTTTTCCCCTTCAATCCTTCTGCCATCAACAATTACAGCCTCTCTGTTATAATTTACTATTACGGCAGTACCATTACTATAAACCGTCCTGTAAAGATTTTCTGCAAGTCGTTCATGATCCACTATTCTCTCACTATAAGTATCTGCCAGAACTTTCTCTAATTCCCGATAAAGGCTGGCTGCTTCTTCTAACCAATCCTCATAGTTTAAGGCATACTCCTGATGAAAATCAGTATTTTTTATAAGGGATGAATCTCTGTATGCACCTTTATAATAAGGGACGGCCCCTGTTTCAATATACTTAAGCAGGGTATACCTG
>JAAYLO010000159.1 GCA_012521855.1 Halanaerobiaceae bacterium | reverse complement strand
GCTATTATCTCTGCACCATACTTTTCCTTCAGCCATTTTATCGCAACAGATGTATCCAGACCTCCCGAATAAGCCAGAACAATTTTTTTGATTTTTTTCATAGAATATTCCTCCTTATTTTTTGAGAATTCCCCATCATCCTTAATTCAAAACTCATAATTAATAATTAATCATTAACTATTCATAATTATACATTATTGTTTTTAAATATGCAAGCATTAATTTGTTTTTTTTTAAATAAAATAAAAAAGCGGTCTTCTGACCACTTTTTATAAATATACCCTATTCATCAGCTATTCTTTTTATTTTTATTCACCCTGTTTTATGCGAAACAATTCATTTCACCCGTATATGGTTGAAATAATTAAATTCACCCTTTACCAGTATAAAAGGCTTCTCAATATTAATCCACCCATAAGGGCCAGAAATAAACTGCTCAATGTGCCAAGCAAGTAATACTCCACAAATCTCTTTTCACTTAATTCTTTATATCTGGCCAGTGATTTTGCTGTAAAGATTATACCAATAGATGAAATTTCCCCAAACACAACTATAGTAAGAATTAAGGCCCTCTCGATTATTCCAATATATTTGCCCATACTGATTTCATCTTCATCTTTTATCTTTATATCTATAACCTTTAATATTTTTTCAAGAAGTATAGAACCTGCAAAGAGCACAATAAGATAAAAGATAATTACAGTCAGGGCATCATCAATGTCCATACTGAAATAATACAGGTAATTAAGATAATTAAAAGAAGGGTAAGTAAAAACAGTTATAGATTTTACGTATATTATATTATAGGCCAGTAAGAATATAGTGGCAACATGTACTAACTGGTCCAGCAAAAAAACAAGGAGATCTTTTTTCGCATTATCTTTTTTGAATAAGTCTTTTAAAATATCTATCAGGATATGTATGAAAGAAAAAACAAGTGCATAACCGAAACTCATCAGGAAATGTTTTATTGCAAATATCACAAGTATAAAACTGACAAAAAAGTGTGTTAAAAAATGATAAAGATATCCCCTGGCCTTCCTTTCATATTTCATTAAGACCATATTTTTGGACTGTAATATAAAATCACAGATTAAATGAGAAACAAGAGATAGTTTCAGTAAATACATATTAATCCCCCTTAAACATATTCTTTATAATCCTGTCAATGATATCTTCTGCATATCTTATCTCCCTCCATTTTGCGGCTTTACATCTTTTCCCTATACTTTGAAAGGCAATATTGAGTTTTTCTGCTGCTTTTTTGTATGTTCCTAATTTTTCGTAATAATAGACTGCTTCCCATTGGGCTTCAGTCCATGAATTCTGAAAATTATCTATTAATAACAAAATAGTATTTATTGCTTCATCATAATCACTGTTACTCAAAAATATTGTCTGAAAAAAATCCTCAGCTGTGATAATATCCAGTGCTTCTCTGGCATAATGAAAGGCGGTTCCGTTCATATTCCAGGAATTTCTATCAGTACTTTGCTCTTCTATTTCGCCAAAACCGATCCCGAAACGCAGCTTTAAGGGGCGGAGCAAATAACGTATTTGCCTGAGCATGGCAGGAAAAGAGATATATCCTCTAAATACAGCCTGGATCTCATCACCTCTTGATAATCTAAAGGGTGCCAGTAGGTTATCCGGATATTCAATCTCCAGTAGTTTTTTTTTCAGTATCTCATTAGTAATACCGCTTTTTCTGGACTCAATAATATCTCCCGTAATAACAAGATATTTCATCATTGCTGCTTTTTTCCTCCATTTCTATATAAGTATAGCACAGGATTTCTATAAAAAGCAATTATTATATTATTTTTTCCATTTTACAGTTTCTATTATCTCATCCAGAAGAGTATTATTCTCCTCAAAGTATGATGGTAAAGTTGTTATTACTATCCAGGAAAAAATATCGGATCCTTCTTTAAAATCAAGTAAATTGCAGTAATAATAATTTTCTACTCCTTTATATTCTGCAGAATATAACACTGAGTATATTTCCTTGTCAGGCAGTTCTTTAATGTTTTCTTCCTTTAATTTCCTGACATTTTCTCTCCCGCTAAAGAGTTCCTCGATATGTTCTTCATGAACATCAAGGGGACTCTGGTATTCCGCCAGCTCATTTTTGAAATAAACAAACACACTGAGATAAGCCTTACCATTTGTAAGCTGCAGATCAAAATTGGTATCAGCAAGTTCTTTCCATCCTTCAGGAAGGCTTATAGCAAAATTGTATTCTGCTAAAAATATGTCTTTTTCACCGCTCTCATCCCTGTTAAACCTTGAATAGCCCAGCAGGATAATCAGTATAATAAAAAACAAAGCAATCATCATCCAGTTTTGTTTCCTGTTCATTTTTACCTCCCATAATAAGCAGACTTAATGTTTTATTCTTTCTACCTATTATTTCTACAGTGTTCTAAAAATCCCTTTTAAAAAACACCCATAATTAAATATGGGTGTTTTTTATTTATTCTATTGACTCTTCTATTGCTCCTATCAGTTTATCAATATCTTCTTCCTCAATTACCAGCGGAGGCAGGAACCTCAGGGTATGTTCCTGTACGGCATTAACCAGAAAGCCTTTTTTAAAAAGTTCCATGCTCAGTTCCTTTGCAGAGAGGTTTTCTGACAACTCCAGGGCCAGCATGAGCCCCAGACCCCTCACTTCAAGAAGATCCTCATGTTTGCTTACCAGTTCCTGCAATTTACCCTTAAATAACTCGCCTTTTTTCCTTACTGATTCCAGGAAACCATCTTCCAGAATAATATCGAGTATAGTTGAAGCGGCTCTGCAGGCCAGGGGATTTCCGCCGAAGGTTGTACCATGATCGCCGGGAGAAAATGCATCGGCAACTTCTTTTTTAGCCATAAATACCCCGATAGGTATACCGCCTCCCAGAGCTTTGGCCAGAGTAATAATATCCGGCTCCACACCATATTCCTGATAGGCAAAAAGGCTGCCTGTCCTGCCAATACCGCACTGTACTTCGTCAAAGACCAGTAAAATTCCCTTTTCATTACACAGATTTCTTAACCCGGCCAGATACTCCCGGTCAGCCGGATAGATACCGCCTTCACCCTGTATGGGTTCAAGCATAACCGCAGCTGTCTTTTCAGTAATGGCATTTTTCAGAGCCTGGAGATCATTAAAGGGAACTGACTTAAAGCCTGCCGGCAGTGGTGTAAATGGCCGTTTATACTTGTCCTGGCCTGTAGCTGTTACAGTAGTCAAAGTCCTTCCATGAAATGACCTGTCTGCTGTAATTATTTCAAATTTATCCACTGCTTTTTCCTTATAATACTTTCTTACAAGTTTGATAGCCCCTTCATTTGCCTCTGATCCGCTGTTTGTAAAAAACATCTTATCAAAACATGAATTTTCAGCAAGTTTTTTCTCAAGTTCTGCCTGTGCTTCTGTATAATATAAATTTGAACAATGAATGATCTTATCTATCTGATCCTTAACAGCATTGACAAATTTTTTATGCCCATATCCCAGGGCATTTACTCCGATACCGGACAGAAAGTCATAATACACCTTGCCGTCTTTGCCATAAATTTTGACTCCTTCACCCCGTTCAATGACCAGCGGATAACGTCCGCTGTATACGGGCATAAAATGTTTCTTATCTATTTCCATTATTTCTTCCAGATTCATACTAAATATCTCCCTTCATTATATATCATTGCTCTCCATTTTTTGATTCTTCAAAATCATAGTGCCGACACCCTGGTCAGTAAAAATTTCAAGCAACAGAGGGTGTGGTATCAAACCGCTCAGAATATGGGTTCTGGCCACGCCATTTTCAACAGCTTCCATACAGCTTTCAACCTTTGGAAGCATTCCTCCCTGTATCTTTCCTTCCTTGATCCACTGCTCAATTTCATCAAAATATATTGAGGAAACCCTGCTGTTTTCATCTTCCGGATCATATCTGATTCCGTCAACATCTGTTAAATATATCAGCTTTTCTGCTTTTAAAGCAACTGCCAGTTTTCCGGCAACTGTATCAGCATTGATATTATAAGTATTGCCTTCATCATCACAACCGATTGGAGCGATAACAGGAATATAACCATCTTCAATGAGGCCCAGAACGATAGCCGGATCAATTTTCTCTACATCTCCTACATAACCAAGATCAATATCCCGGCCAGGAAAGACCTTCTTTACTGCTTTTATTAAACCGCCGTCTTTTCCGGAAATACCAACAGCCCTTCCTTTCATTTGATTTATCATCCCGACTACTTCTTTGTTGATCTTTGCAGCCAGGACCATTTCAACTATTTCCATGGTCTCTTTATCTGTAACCCTCAGGCCGTCAATAAACTTGCTTTTTATATTAAGCCTATCCAGAATCTGATTTATGGCAGGTCCTCCGCCGTGAACAATGACCGGGTTGATCCCTACATGTTTTAAAAGGGTTATATCTTCTATCAGGTTCCTCTTCAATTTTTCATCTGTCATGATACTGCCGCCGTATTTTATTACAAATATTTTCCCGTTAAATTTCTTAAAATATGGTAAGGCTTCAATTAAAACATAGGCCTTTTTTATATATTTCTCCATCAATTTACATCCCCTTTCTATGTATGATATTCTGCATTTATCTTTATATAATCATAACTTAAATCTGACGTCCAGAACTCCGCTGTACTCTCACCCTGATTAAGATTTATTTCAATCAATATATCTCCTGTTTTAATTAAATCAGACAGGCTATCCTTATAATGATAAGAGGGTTTCCCATTACTGAAGAGCTCTACTTTATTTATTGCTACAGATACTTTGTTTTCATCAAAATCAATTTTTGAAGAACCCAGTGCCATTGTAATCCTTCCCCAATTTGGATCCCCGCCAAAACAGGCAGTTTTTACAAGATTGGAATTTGCTATCTGCCGGGCGGCAATAACAGCCTCTTCTTCATTCCTGGCCTGTATAATCCTGATGGTAATAAAACGGGTAGCACCTTCACCATCCAGAACAATAGATTTAGCCAGAAAAACTGCAGTTTCCTTAAGGGCATCAAGAAAAGCATAATAGTCTTCATCTTTTTCCTTTATTTTTTTATTACCCGCCCTTCCATTTGCCAGCAGAAAAACAGTGTCATTTGTACTTTGATCACCATCAACACTGATTCTATTAAAGGATTTATTTACTGCCTCTCTCAAGGCTGATTGCAATAGTGATTTGTCTATTGATATATCAGTTGTGATAAAAGCCAGCATTGTGGCCAGATCAGGGTGGATCATCCCTGAGCCTTTGGCCATGGCCCCTATTTTAACTTCCCGGCGGCTTGAGGGCAGTAAGAATCTAAAGGCAATTTCTTTTATTCTCTTATCCGTTGTTAAAATAGCTTCAGCAGCATCCTGTGACCCGCCTTTACTCAAGAGAGGGGTTATTTCTTCAATGCCTTTTTTCATTTTTTCCACTGGTAATAATTCACCAATAATACCTGTAGATGAAAGATGAATCTCACTTTCATCAACTGAAAGCTTTTCTGCAAGAAATGAAATGAGCTCTCTGGCATCTTCCATCCCCTTTTCCCCTGTACATGAATTGGCATTGCCGCTATTTATCAGAATAGCCCTGATATTATGATCCTTTATTTTTTCCATTGATAACAAAACCTGTGCTGCCTTAAATTTGTTGGTAGTAAAAACAGCAGCTCCCGCTGCAGGAGTCTCACTATATATTAAAGCCAGATCTTTTTTCCCGCTTTTTTTAATACCGCAGGCAATGCCTGCAGCCAGAAATCCCACAGGAGCAGTAATCCCTCCCGGAATCTCCTCTAATCCTGTTTTTATATCTTTTTTTTCAAACATTTCAATATACCTCCTTTAAATCATTTCCTCAATCCCGGCTTAATCTCTCTGGACTATAGCCTTAATTTACGGATATACAGCCCTTGCTTCCAGACCAGTATTTTCTTTTATACCAAAAATCACATTCATATTCTGTATAGCCTGGCCGGCAGCCCCTTTTACCATATTATCCAGTGCTGTAATTATTATCAGTTTATCAGTTCTCGGGTCATATTTTAATCCGATCAGGCAATAATTTGAACCAACTACCTGTTTTATCTCCGGCATCTCATCTTCAAGTATCTGTACAAAGGGTTCTCCCTGATAATACTCCTGATATATTTTCATTATCTCCTCCTGGCTGTATTTATCCTTCAAATCCACATAAATAGTTGCCAGTATTCCCCGCTTGATTGGTATAAGATGTGGTGTAAATAAAACCTGTATTCCTTCAGAACCTTTTCTCCCGCAGAGTTCAGACAGAACATTTTCAATTTCAGAAGTATGCCGGTGTGTGGCTACATTATATGCCTTCATGTTTTCATGTACTTCATTAAACAAATTGGTAATCTTCAGGCTCTTACCCGCTCCGCTTACACCTGATTTGGCATCAATGATTATATTGTCCAGATCAATAATATTTTTTGTTACAAGCGGAATCAATCCCAATAAAGATGCGGTAACATAACAGCCAGGATTGGCAATTAGATCTGCCTTTCTTATTTTTTCACGATTCAGCTCCACCAAACCAAATACTGCCTTTTCATTAAGCTTAGGGTATTTGTGTTTCTCATTGTACCATTTTTCATATACAGCTGTATCAGTATAACGGAAATCACCGCTCATATCGATTATCTTCAGCCCTTTATTATAAAGTTCTGCTACAATATCCTGTGATACCCCATGGGGCAGAGCAGTAAAAACAATATCAGTATCAGAAAGATCTGCTTCCTCATAATTTACCAGTCTGCACCCGGAAAACTTTGAATCCCTGAATTGAGGGTATAAATCAACAAGAGCTTTTCCGGCCTGGCTGTTTGATATAAGACAGGCTGCTTCAGCTTCAGGGTGCTGTTGAAGTAAACGCAATAATTCAATACCCACATAACCTGTTGTCCCTACAATACTGAACTTTATCATACTACTCATCTCCATTTTTCATTTGATATGTATTATTATACACATTTTTGCATAACTATTCAAGTATTTTTTTAAAAAAAAACTGCATAAATGCTGTTTAAATACAGTTCCGGTTATTTTTATAATTACACTTATTGTTTTACTTTAATCATGAAAAATAATGAGAGGATCAGAGATATACTTGCAGTGATAAACAGTGTACCGTAACCTGCCATTTCTATTATTTTCCCGACTACCATTGGTGAGAGAATAGCCGGTAAGGTTGAAAAGAAATAATAAATACCGGTCAGGGTCCCTATCTTCCCTTCAGAAGAATCAACAATCATGGGATAGGAATTAATATTTATTAAAGCCCAGAAAACACCGCCGAGCAAGAGGCAATATGTTATATGATTTATATTTCGTAAATAAATGAGTAATATAAAAACCAGCAACAAACCGCTTATTCCTGTACATATTGTCCTTTTCCTCCCAATCTTTGAGGCCAGATAACCGCTGGGAATAGCTAATAGGAGAAAGCTGACAGAGAAAAATGCTAATCTCTGTGAAGCAAGGCTTTCGCTGATATATAAAAAGTTTTTGCCATAGAGTGTGAAAAATGTCTCTACACCAGAAAAGCCGAAGAACCAGAAGAAAATAGCCAGTAAGATAAACAGTATATTCCTGTCAAGCAATTTGAAGATATCCTTTATGATTGTTATCAGATTCATCTTCTCCTCTTTTTCAACCTGCTCCGGCTCCTTTATTTTCCACAAATATAATAATATGATTATTACTAGTACTATAGAGAAAAAGATAAAGGGGATGGAAGGATCAATATTATATAAAAAAGCCCCAAAATATAGTGATACTGCAGCACCGACTCCACCCATAAAATTTATCAGCCCGTTTGCCTTGCTCCTTAAGTTACTGGGAGTTAAATCAGGCATCAGAGAAACAACTGGAGAACGGAAAACAATCAT
>JAAYLO010000158.1 GCA_012521855.1 Halanaerobiaceae bacterium | reverse complement strand
GATGATATATCAGTAATTTCAAACCATAAAGGCCCCTCAAAAAATCTGCAGTCCAGTACAAGCAAATCCCCGCTTTTTACTGTCAGTGTTACAATCCCTTTCGAAAAATTTGCTATTCTCTCTCCTTTTTTTACGAGCCATACCTGTGGTAATGAATAATCCTGCATAAGATCTATGATAATATAGCCTTCTTCATCTTCTTCAATATAATTTATTACTTCTGTCAACTTATTTTCACTAAAAACAGTTCTGATGGAGGATTCTATATCTTTTAACTTCTGGAATGCTGTATCATTTTTCATAATGACCTGAAAACTGGCCAGAAAAATAATAAATAAAATAATGATATTTAAAAAAAAACGCTCCGCTTTCCTGAAAAAATCGGACAATCATAACACCCCCGGGATAATTTTCTATTATATTCTTATGAACAATAAAGACAAATTATCCCGTAAGATGGACTTTTTACTGCATTAATTCAACTCACCTAATGTTTCCAGAGCAACTCTCGCAGCATTCTGTTCAGCTTCTTTTTTACTGTTTCCGCTGCCAGTACCCAGTTTCCTATCTCCATGCCTTACTTCAACCGTAAACTCCTTATTATGATCAGGCCCCTTCTCATCAATTACTACATATACAGGCCTGTCTGTGCTCTTTTTCTGAATCAGTTCCTGTAAGATAGTCTTATAATCGTGTATATATTTCCCTTTTTCCACTTCTTTTATATTTTCTTCAAACAGGGAAATGATAAATTCCCTGGCTTTGTCAATACCCTTTTCCAGATATATCGCTGCTATCAGTGCTTCCATGGCATCAGACAAGATAGAATCCCTGTTTCGTCCGCCGGAAAGCTCTTCACCCCTGCCTAAGAGAAGATATTTACCCAGGTTTATCTCCCGTGCTATTTTTGCCAGGATAGGTTCACTGACTATCACGGAACGCATTTTTGCCAGTTCCCCTTCCGGGTAATCAGGAAAATTGTCAAAAATATAAGTACTTATAACAATACTCAATACCGAATCACCCAGAAATTCAAGGCGTTCATTATCCCTTAACTTCAGATTGCTGTTCTCATTACTGAAAGATTTGTGTGTTAAGGCCCTTTGCAGTATCTTTTTATCACTAAATTCAATATTTATTTTTTTCTCCAGTTCCTGAAGTAATTTTTCTGTACATAATGAAACCATGAGTATTACTCCTTTTACTCATATTTGCCCATAACAAGACAGGCATTCTGTCCTCCAAAACCGAAAGAATTACTCATCAGGTACCTGATATTCTTATATTCACGGGCTGTATTTGGAACATAATCAAGGTCACATTCTGGATCAGGGGTTTCATAATTTATCGTAGGCGGAATTATACCTTCCTTGAGTGTTTTTGCACAGATTATAGCTTCAATACCGCCTGCAGCGCCAAGTAAATGACCCGTCATTGATTTGGTAGAACTGATCATCATTTTATAGGCATGATCCTTAAAAACCTTCTTGATACCGATTGTCTCATATTTATCATTTAATGGTGTTGATGTTCCATGGGCATTAATATAATCCATTTCATCATAGTTTATACCGGCTTTTCCAATAGCCATAGCCATTGCCCTTGCCGCCCCGGCACCGCCTGGATCAGGCTGGGTGATATGATGGGCATCTCCGGATGTACCATAGCCAAGAACCTCTGCATAGATCTTTGCACCCCTTTTACATGCTGACTCCAGTTCTTCCAGAATAAGCACACCGCTTCCTTCACCAATAACAAATCCATCCCGGTCAGCATCAAAAGGGCGGCTGGCCTTTTCCGGTTCATCATTCCTGAAACTGAGTGCTTTCATATTGGAAAAACCGGCAACGGAAGACGGGGTAATAGAGGCTTCTGTACCACCAGCTATCATTACATCAGCATCTCCCCGCTTGATGATTTCCACAGCTTCTCCGATAGCAGTTGTCCCGGATGCACATGCTGTTACCGCATTACTATTCGGGCCCTTGGCCCCTGTATAAATCGAGACATGGCCTGACGCCATATTAGAAATCATCATCGGTATAAAAAAAGGACTAATCCTTTTAGGGCCTTTTTTAATCAATTTCTCTATTTGTCCTTCAAAGACCTCAATACCGCCGATGCCTGAGCCAATCAGGACCCCTATCCTTTCAGCATTTTCCTCATTTATTTCCAGTCCGGATTCCTCTAAAGCACTCATGGCAGCAAATATTGCATATTGAGTAAACATGGCTAAATGTTTAGCTTCCCTGGGACTGATATATTTTTCCGGGTTAAATTCCTTTATTTCTGCCCCAATCTAGCTTGAGAATTCACCTGTATCAAATTTTTCAATTCTACTGATACCTGATTTGCCATTTATTATATTATTCCAGAACTCATCAACAGACATTCCCAGTGAAGAAACAACACCCAGACCTGTGATAACAACTCTTCTGCTCAAGATTTACCTGCCCCCTTACCTTTTGTTTCGCTATCCACTTTTATATTTTCTGGAAATATTCCTTTTCTTAAGTTTTTTGTAATTTTTAAGATTAAAGTTATTGGAAGAAAGGCCCTGTTTTTTATGACAGGACCTCTGCCAATAACCCGCTATTAAATTATAAATTCTCTTCAATATAATCTACAGCCTGCTGTACGGTTTGAATCTTTTCTGCATCCTCATCAGGAATTTCAATATCAAACTCTTCTTCAAAAGCCATTACTAATTCTACAACATCCAGTGAATCAGCACCAAGGTCATCTATAAATGAAGCCTCGGGAGTAACTTCGTCAGCATCAACTGCCAGTTCTTCAACAATAATATCAACAACTCTTTGATATACGTCTGCCATCATTTCACCCCCTTTCAGATAATTAACTTCTCTCTTTACATGACCATTCCTCCATCAACATTAATAACCTGGCCATTTATATAATCTGCTTCAGGAGAAGCCAGAAAAGCGATAAGATTGGCCACATCTCTCTGGCTGCCGAATTTCTGTAAAGGTATGGCTGCCAGCATTTCATTTTTCACCTTATCAGACAATACAGCAGTCATATCTGATTCAATAAACCCGGGAGCAACTGCATTAGCTGTTATACCTCTGCTGGCAAACTCTCTGGCAATTGACCTGGTAAAACCGATAACCCCTGCCTTGGAAGCAGCATAATTGGCCTGGCTTATATTACCCATTATTCCTACCACAGATGAGACATTTATTATTTTCCCGGACTTTTGTTTCAACATGTATTTTGCTGCAGCCTTTGTACAGTTAAAAACTCCTTTTAGATTCACATTAATCACTGCATCCCAATCCTCTTCTTTCATCCTGAAAAGAAGATTATCCCTTGTTATACCGGCATTATTAACCAGAATATCAATCCTTCCAAATTCCTCTACAGCTTTTTTAACCAGGCTTTCAGCTTCTTGAAATACTGATACATCAGCTTCTATCATGACAGCCTTTCTGCCTGTCCTAATTATCTTATTAACTACTTCTTCAGCACTATCCTTTTCACTTTCAAAGGGATAATTTATTACAATATCAGCACCTTCCTCAGCCAGCTTCAAAGCAGTTTCAGCACCGATTCCCCTTGAACTGCCAGTTATGAGAGCTACCTTACCATCGAATTTCACTATATTATCCTCCTTATATTATTATACAGAATTTTGATTTTAATAAAATATGTATTATATTTTTTCCAGTAAACTTTGCAGACTCTTCAGGTCCTCAACATTATATGTTTTTACAGATTTATTGATTCTTTTCATCAATCCCCTTAAGACCTTACCCGGGCCTACCTCAACAAATATATCCACATTCTCAGAGATAAGCAGATTCATGGATTCCACCCAGCGGACACTACCGCTTAATTGATCTATCAAATGCCTTTTTATTTGATCAGGCTCTCTTGTGAATCCGGCAGTAACATTTGATACGACAGGGTATACCGGTCTCTTAAATTCTAAAAGAGCCAGTTCTTCTGCCAATTTCTTTTCTGCACTTTTCATTAATGAGGAATGAAAAGGTCCGCTTACCTTTAGCTCAACTGTTTTCAGGGCACCTTCTATTTCAGCAAGCTGACAGGCCTCCAGAACAGCTTCCCTTTCTCCTGAGATAACCAGCTGGCCAGGTGAATTATAATTTGCGATTTCACAATCACCCTGTACTTTTTTACAGATCGATTCTACTGTCTTATCTTCAAGTCCTATTATAGCAGCCATTGCCCCTTTCCCCTCAGGAAAGGCATTTTTCATAATAAGACCTCTTTTTCGTACCAGTCCAAGGCCGTCCTCAAAACTGAAGACCCTTGCAGCAGCCAGGGCAGAATACTCGCCAAGACTGTGGCCTGCCGCAAAATGAGGATGAACTCCTTTTTGTATTAAAATTTCATTAATCATATAACTTACAGTATATATGGCCGGTTGAGTGTTTTCAGTACTGCTTAGCTCATCCAGCGGGCCGTTAAAACATAGATTCATAAGGTCAATATCCAGTGCATTTTCAGCCTTCTCCATAATCTCACGGGCTTCCGGAAAGTTTTCTACAAATTCCTTTCCCATCCCGATATATTGTGAACCCTGGCCAGGGAAGATAAAGGCAATTTTATTCATTATAATTTATCCCCCTTAAGTTTTCAATAATCAAATTAGCCTCATTAATGATATCATTTATGATCTCTTTTGCGGTTTTTATATTATTGATGAGTCCGGCGATCTGTCCAAGCATTACCGTCCCTTCTTCAATGTTCCCTTCACGTACAGCCATCCTTAATCTGCCAATACCATATTTCTCTATCTCTTCTTTGCTTGCTCCGGCTTTCTCCATCTCCATAATTCTTCTGGATAGAAAGTTCCTTAAATTGCGGACCAGGTGCCCTGTTGTCCTTCCTGTAACAACAGTATCTCTATCAGCAGCTTTTATGACTGCCTCCTTATAATTTTGGTGGGCAGTACACTCCTTACAGGCAATAAAGCGGGTCCCCATCTGTACTGCATCAGCACCAAGGGCAAGAGCTGCTACCAGACCGCGGCCATCTGCTATCCCCCCGGCAGCAATTACAGGAATATCATCTGCATCTACAATTTGCGGGATAAGGGCCATGGTTGCCAGCTCACCAATATGTCCTCCTGCTTCAGTCCCTTCAGCGATAAGTGCATCTACTTTCAGTCTTTCCATACGCCTTGCCAGAGCAGTTGAGGGAACAACAGGTATCACCTTTGTTCCTATTTCCTTAAGTTTCTCAATATATTTGCCTGGATTACCGGCTCCAGTCGTGACAACAGGCACCTTTTCTTCTATGACCAGTTCCATTATTTCCTCGACAAAATGTGATAAAAGCATTACATTTACTGCAAAAGGTTTATCTGTTATCTCCTTTACTTTTCTGATTTCCTCCCGGACAATTTCTGCAGGTGCATTACCAGCCCCTATAGTACCAAGACCACCGGCCTCACTTACTGCTGCAGCAAGCTCTCCTGTAGCCACCCAGGCCATACCGCCCTGAATGACAGGATACTTAATACCCAGTAACTTTACTATTCTATTCTGATGAAACAACATCTATTCGCCCTCATTCCACTCGATAACTGTAGAAGCCCAGGTCAATCCTGCACCAAAAGCGACCAGTACAACATAATCACCATTTTTTATCAGACCTTCTTCATGGGCTTCAGCCAGCGCAATGGGGATAGATGCAGCTGAAGTATTTCCATACTTGGGGAGATTCACAAAAACTTTTTCTTCACTCAAATTCAGTCTGCTGGCAGCAGCCTGGATAATCCTGGTGTTGGCCTGATGCGGTACCAGAAGATCAACATCTTCAGGTCTTAACCCGGCCTTTTCCACAACCCGGACAGAAGACTGGCTCATAGCCTTTACTGCAAATTTAAAGACCTGATTACCTTCCATCTTGATAAAATGCTCTCTTTCTTCCACAGTTGATATGCTGGAAGGTTTCAATGAGCCCCCTGCAGGTATATAGAGGCTTTTTCCCCCTTCGCCATCTGCACCAAGATCAAAAGCCAGAAAACCGCCTTTATCCACTGCCTTCAGTACTGCTGCACCCGCACCATCACCAAACAGTACACAGGTACTGCGGTCTTCCCAGTCTGTTATCTTTGAAAGGGTCTCTGCCCCTATTACCAGGGCATTTTCATAAAATCCTGTTTCAATGAACTGTGCAGCAACTGCCAGACTGTAAACAAATCCCGAACAACCTGCCTCCAGGTCAAAAGCAGCAGCATTTACTGCCCCTATCCTGTTCTGGATAATACAGGCAGTTGCCGGAAAAGGCATATCAGCAGTTACAGTACCAACAATGATTAAATCTATCTCTTCAGCAGACAATCCCGATTTCAGCAATGCTTCTCTGG
>JAAYLO010000157.1 GCA_012521855.1 Halanaerobiaceae bacterium | reverse complement strand
ATTTAAAATGAAAATTTATAAGGAAGGGGGATAGAAATAGTCATTAAGCAGTTAGAGCATTATTAAATAAAGAAAAATTAAGGAGGATATTATGAAAAAAGTATTTAAAAAATCTTTAATACTTAATTTAGCTTTAACTTTATTGTTTGTTTTAACCGTAGGCAGTGGCGTTAGTTTAGTAAAAGCTGGAGAAACAATAAGCTTCTGGAACTTCTTTACAGGCCCTGATGGGAACAATATGAAGAATCTGGTTGAGGCATTTAATAAGACTAATCCTAAATATCCAATACAGAATATTACCATGGCCAGTGGTGATTTATATCAAAAGATACCAACTGTAGTAAACTCCGGTACAGGTGTGCCTGATCTTTGTATTGTAGACGTAGCACGTATTCCTATGTTTTATGCTCAGGGTCTTTTGGAACCTGTAGAGCCAATTTTGGAAATGTATCCTGAGATCAATAAGGATAATTATCGAGATGCTGTCTGGAGAACCGGTACATTTGACGGGATTCAGTATTCTGTTCCTCTAGATATGGGTGTAACTGGTCTGGTTTATAATAAGGATTTGGTCGACAAATATGCACCAGGTGTTTTAGATGACAATGTAGTGACAATTGATGAAATCATGGAGATAATACCAAAGGCTAAAAAAGATGGTATAATTACCTTGCCTGTATCGTTTTTTACCTATGAAATGGCTTTATCATTAATGACCCAAAAAGGAGGCAGTTTATTTGCTGAAGATGGTGTAACACCAACTTTAAATAACCCTGAACTAATAGAAGCATATGAAACTCTGGCAAAAATTCAGGAAGCTGGTGGCGGCAGTATGCAAGGTGATGATAATTTAAACCTATTTATTAATGGCATGTCTATCTTTGTTCATACAGGAGTTTGGGATTATAATGCTATTAATCAGGCTAAGAATCTCAATTGGGGGATGACAAATACTATCGCCTACTCACCAGATAAAGTAGTTAATTACGCTAACTCCAATCAATTTATTCTGCTAAAGAGTAATGAACGTAGTGAAGAAAAACTAAAGGTTATTGCTGATTTTCTTAATTTTGTTCGGGAGAATACTTTAGAATGGGCCAGAAGTGGACAGGTTCCAGCATCCCGCAGTGCTGATAATGAAACTGAATTTAAGGAAAGACCGGCTTATTTCTATGTTTCCAGTCCAGAAATAGAAAACACTATCGTATTCCGTAGTTTCAAATATGGTGGTATTGCAGATGATGCCGTCTGGAGTAATCATATGGATACCATTTGGGGAGAAAAAAGTGCCAAAGATATGCTTGATTTATCACAAAAACAGGCAGAGGATTACATTAATCAGCAGAAATAGCTAGATTAGGGGGATTTTAATGTGAATAAAAATAGCAGTAAAATCTTGAATACCTTTGTAAAAGCAAAGGGCAAATTATTGCCCTTTGCTTTTATAGGACCTCATCTCATTATATTTACAATTTTTGTTTTATTACCGACTATTTTTGGGGTATATATTTCATTTACTCAATGGGATATGATAGGAACTCCAAAATGGGTAGGTTTCAATAATTTCCGCGAAATATTGATTAATAAGGGCTCAACCTTTTACCAACAATTCTGGTCAGGTATTAAGAATACATTAATTTTTGTTATTATTAATGTGCCTTTGAGCATTTGTATACCTTTACTTTTTGCGTTTATACTTTATATGTGCCCATATTGTTCGAAATTGTTTCAGTCCATATTATATATGCCTACATTATTTTCAGTAACTTCTGTAGGACTAATATGGATGCAATTGTTGAATCATCGCTTTGGTTTAGCCAGTTTATTGGGAGCAAAAGTACCGTGGGCGATTAATATGCCGCATGCATGGGTTTCATTGCTGATTATGTCAATTTGGTGGACAATGGGGACCAATATGGTTATATATCAATCTGCTTTAGCCAGTGTACCCAGAGAACTATATGAATCAGCATCAATTGATGGAGCTAACCGTTTTCAACAATTTATAAAAATAACCTTACCATCAATTAAATTTCAACTTTTGTACACCACTGTAATAACTCTGGCAGGTAGTTTTAATGTTTATGGACAACCTACAATAATGACCCGTGTCGATCCTGGCCACGCGCCAGCTATAAAAGTGCTTGTTTTTCATATTAGAAATATTGCATTTGGATCCGGGCAGTCAATCGCGGGTATTGCTTCAGCTATGTCTGTAATACTTGGGTTATTTATTATCATAGTATCCATATTACAGTTCCGCCTGATTCGAAATGAAGACATTTAGGAGGTCACGGCATGCCATATTTTAAAAAAGAATCTATTAAAAGACTAATTTTGTTCTTTATTATGTTTATTATATGCTCAATATGGGTTTTACCAATTGTATATGGAGTGCTTACTTCTTTCAAGAGTGAAATTGAAGTGAAAGATATGAATTGTCATTTCATAGCAGAAGAATGGACATTGGAAAACTACCGTTATGACTTGCCTAATACAGGTTAAACTCAAGTCCTTAAATGGTTTCTAAATTCTTCCATTATTTCTACATTGACAGCGATAGGTGTGGTTATAATAGTTTCAATGGCAGCCTATGGTTATACAAGACTGCAGTGGAAAGGCAGGAATTCCATGTTTTATGTTGTCCTGGCTCTGTCGTTTTTACCACAAATAGTAAATATGATCCCTTTGTATCAAATTGTCAGTAAAATTGGTTGGGTCAATACTATGTATGCAGTTATTGTTCCTGCATTAGGTGGAGTGACAAATATATTTCTTGTAAGACAGTTTATGTTGGGGATTCCAAAGGATTTTGATGAAGCTGCCAGAATAGATGGTGCAGGGGAATTTACTATCTATTTTCGTATTATATTACCCATGATTCGTCCTGTTCTTATAGTAGTATCACTATTTAGTTTTACAGGGCAATGGAATGATTTACTATGGCCTACAATTGTCTTTAATGATGTTGAAAAAATGCCGCTTACAGCAGGATTGCAACTGCTGATGGGGGCATATGGTAATTTTTATTTAGCTTCAATTGTGACTGCGGCTGTAGTTGCTATTATCCCAACTTTTATCCTGTTTTTATTTGCACGACGGTATTTTCTTGAATCTTTATCACTTGGTGCCGGGATTAAGGGGTAATATAAACAGGCAACTTATATGTTTATTAAAAACTTTTAGGAAAGGATGAAGCTGATGTCTATTTATGAAAAAGAGTATACTGAAAAAATATCATTTCCTCTTGGAGGGATAGGTGCAGGGTGTATAGGACTTGCTGGAAATGGACGATTGATAGATTGGGAAATATTTAATCATCCCAACAAAAAAACTTCCAATGGGTTTAGTCATATAATGGTTCGTGCAGAGAAAGACGGTCAGGTTGTAGATACCAGAGTACTTCAAGGGGATTGGCCTGGTGCAGCTATAGGTGGTGAAACAACAAATATTTTTAGAGGAAATGGCGGTTTTGGTTATGGTATGGGGCCCTATAGAGGAACAATGGCAGGACTTCCACATTTTGAACAACATACTTTTAAGGGAGAATATCCTTTTGCACAGATATTTTTTAAAGATAAACATTTTCCTGCAAACACTGAATTATGTGCATATAATCCGTTTATTCCTCTAAATGATAAAGATTCTTCTCTACCAATAGCTTTTTTTGACATTGTTTTCACCAATAATAGTGAAACCACTCTGGATTATACGGCTTTTTTTACACTCAATAATCCTTTACCCTTTGGTACAACTATTAATACATTCAAAAAAGAAAATGGAATTTCAGCTATAGTTTTAGAAACCGGGATGATTCCAGAAAATAATTTGAATTACGGAAATCTGTGTATTGCAACAGATGCACAAGATATAAGCTATCAGGAATATTGGTATCGTGCTGAGTGGTTTGATAGTCTTTATACTTATTGGGATGATGTAAATAAAGGCGGAAAACTAAAAAACAGAAAATATCCCGGTGCTACAGGCAAATCTAAAGAGCCATATATCATGAATGGCAAAGAACATGCAACATTGGCTGCTCATTGCACTCTCTCTCCAGGTGAGACCAGGAAGGTTTCTTTTGTAGTAAGCTGGTATTTTCCTAATTGTGCCAATACATGGAACCCGGAACCTGATAAGGAGACTCCAACCATATGGCAAAACTATTACACAAAATTGGCCGGTAGTGCAAAAGAGTTTGCCTGTTATGCACTAAAGAACAAAAAGCGCCTATATGAAGAAAGTTTACTCTTTAAAGAAGCCCTATATAGTACAAGTCTCCCGGATTACTGTCTTGAGGCAGTGTCTGCTAATCTTTCAATATTGAAGACAGCAACCTGTAAGCGTCTTGAAAATGGTGAATTTTATGGTTTTGAGGGCAGTGGTCTTAGAGAGGGCTCTTGTGAAGGTTCCTGTACACATGTATGGAATTATGCTTATGCTTTACCTTTCTTATTCCCTGGCCTTGAACGTAGTATGAGAGACCTGGATTTTACGTATAACCAGCGTGATGATGGAGCAATGTCATTTCGCCTTATGTTACCTCTGGGAAGAGAGCGTTATGATTTTCGCCCCTGTGTAGATGGACAGATGGGGGGAGTAATTAAAACATGGCGTGATTACCTTATTTGTGGTGATATAGAATGGTTGCATAAGCATTGGAAAGCCATAAAAAAAAGTATAGAGTTCGCCTGGGCTCCTACCAATGAAGATGGATGGGATAAAAATAGAGATGGTGTAATGGAAGGCAGGCAACATCATACTATGGATATGGAATTATTCGGGCCAAATAGCTGGTTAAATGGTTTTTATTTAGCAGCTTTATTAGCAGGAGTACAGATAGCGGAAACTTTAGGATACAAAGAAGAAGCAAGCCTTTATAGAGAAATATATGAAAATGGCCGTTTGTGGACAAATAAACATTTGTTTAACGGCAGGTATTTTTTCCATGAAATTGATTTAAGTGATAAAAGTATTCTATCACAATATGACACAATAGCATCAATAGATGGTTTTAGTGCTGAAGATGCTTATTGGAATGAAGAGACTAATGAAATCAAATACCAGATTGCGGAAGGATGTGCCACAGATCAGGTTATTGCACAGTGGCATGCCAATCTTTGTGGTCTTGGTAATATTTTTGATAAAGATAAAACAAAAAAGGCTCTTGAATCAATTTTTAAATATAATAGGGTTGATAATTTTAGAAATGTATTCAATGCAGGGCGTATATATGTTTTAGACGATGAGTCAGGAGTAAGGATCTGTACATGGCCTGATGATGTAAAAAAACCAGCCATTCCACTTACTTATGCTGATGAGGTGTTTTGCGGCCTGGAGTATCAAGTGGCATCACACATGATACAGGAAGGAATGTTGGAGGAAGGATTTGCAATAGTAAAATCTATCAGAGAACGTTTTGATGGTAAAAAACGAAATCCCTGGAATGAATTTGAGTGTGGAAGTAATTATGCACGAAGTATGGCCAGTTACGCTCTTATACCATCAATTAGTGGTTTTACTTATAATATGGGTCAAGGCTATATTGGTTTCAATCCTCCTTCTAAAGAACAGAATTTTAAGAGTTTTTTCTGTATTGAGGGTGCATGGGGGATATATAATAGCACTTCTGATTTATTAGAGCTGGAAATATTATTTGGTGAATTAAAATTAAAAAGTTTTGGTGTACCTGATTATATTAATAAGATTGCAAATGTTATTCACAATGAAAAAATTCTAAAATATCGTTTTGAAGATAACTGTATAAAGTTCACAGAGCCAATAAGATTAGAACAAGGGACAAAACTTGTAATTGCTCTATCATGATTTTAAGAACATTATAAGAAACAGATATGGGGAGGTTTATTTATGAAAACAGCTATACCAAGGCCAGAATATCCAAGACTGGATTTCGCCAGAACTGAGTGGTTGAATTTAAATGGTATCTGGGACTTTGAATTTGATGATAATGAAATAGGTGAATTGGGAAGATGGTATGAAAACAGGGAGTTTTCAATGAAGATCCTGGTGCCTTTTTCTTACCATAGTGAAAAAAGCGGGTTAGGGATTGATGAATTACATGAAGTCATGTGGTATAAGAGGAAATTTCAGATACCTCCATCCTGGAAAGGAAAAAGGATTTTTCTAAATTTTGGGGCAGTAGATTACTATACCAGGGTATGGATTAATGGAAAATATATCGGCTCACATAAAGGGGGTTATTTGCCCTTTAAGTTTGATATAAGCCGATTTCTTGAAGATGATAATACAATTGTAGTAAAAGTAGAAGACCGTTATGATACGGTTCAACCCCGGGGAAAACAATATTGGAAACAGAAACCCGACAGATGCTGGTATATTGCAAATTCAGGGATATGGCAGACAGTCTGGCTGGAGACAGTAGGGGAAATATCCTTTGACATGATCAAGATTACACCTGATATAGACAAAAGTTGTGCCCTGGCAGAGGTTTATCTGGATAAAAAACCGGAAAATATGAGTCTGAAGATGGATTTATATTATAACAAAAAACATATTAATACTATTGAGTGTGATATCAATGAGCGGATCAGTAAACATACAATAAATATAAAAGAAGAAGATGAGATTGATGAGATTCATTACTGGACTCCTTCCAATCCCAATCTATATGATGTGGAATTTTCCCTGATAAAAGACGGGCAGGTAGTGGATTCAGTCAAAACATATTTCGGGATGAGGAAGATTTCCATTAAGGAGGATATGATTTTACTTAATAACAGACCATTTTACCAGAAACTGATCCTGGACCAGGGTTATTGGCCTGAATCATTATTGACTCCTCCCAGTGATGAAGCAATAAAATATGACATTGAAATGGTCAAAAAAATGGGTTTTAACGGGGTAAGGAA
Organism: Halanaerobiaceae bacterium; assembly: GCA_012521855.1. GTDB lineage: Bacteria > Bacillota > Halanaerobiia > Halanaerobiales > DTU029 > JAAYLO01. Next base: position 7,136 of record JAAYLO010000157.1, on the reverse strand, counting down.
ACATCAAAAAATAGAAGATCCCCGCTTTTATTACTGGGCTGATAAACTTGGTTTACTTGTCTGGGGAGAAATGCCCAGTGCCTATAATTTTAATTCCGAGGAAATAGAAAATATAGCCAGGGAATACAGGGAATTCATTAACCGGGATTATAATCACCCGTCAATTATAGTCTGGGTTCCCCTGAATGAGTCCTGGGGTGTAAGAAATATTATTTCTGATCCCAGACAGCAGAACTTTGCCAGGATGTTATATTACCTGACAAAAGCGGAAGATAATACACGCCTTGTGAGCACAAATGATGGCTGGGAACAGGTAAAATCAGATATAAATGCCATCCATGATTATATCTCAGAGGGTAAAGATTTTTATGAAAAGTATCAGGACCCGGATTCTCTCTTCAAAGGCAATGCCTCCAGCCGCATGTTGTATGCAGAGGGGGAAAGATATGAAGGACAGCCTGTGATAATTACAGAGTTTGGGGGAATTGCCCTGGCTTCAGACATAGAAACAGCTACAGATGAAAAATGGGGGTATGGTTATGGGGTAGATGGAGAGAAAGGCTTACTGGAAAGATTTGAGGGTCTTATAAAGGCCATATATGCTACATCATATATAAAGGGGTTTTGTTATACACAATTAACTGATGTCATGCAGGAAGTCAATGGATTGATGACCATGAAGAGAGAAATGAAAGCAGATATTAATAGAATAAGAGAAATACTGGGAGCCGGTTAATGACCGGCTTTCAGCTTAGTCATTTTGTGGAGATGAATAAAAACCTGGGGCCAGAGTTGGGGCTTGATAATAATAAATGATATTTATAAAGAGGTGAATGATGTGAAAATAAGAGATATAGAATTATTTAAAGTTCCACCTCGCTGGCTTTTCCTGAAGATAACTACAGAATCAGGACTTGTTGGCTGGGGAGAACCCATAATTGAGGGAAAAGCCGATACAGTTGCAGCTGCAGTAAGAGAAATGGGATACTATTTATATGGCAAAGATGCACGAAATATTGAGGATATATGGCAGGTACTTTATCGTGGCAGTTTTTACCGCGGAGGCCCGATATTGATGAGTGCAATTTCAGGTATTGAGCAGGCTTTATGGGATATAAAAGGAAAAGAACTATGCAGGCCTGTTTATGAACTACTTGGAGGAAAAGTTAGAGACAAGATCAGGGTTTACTGCTGGATAGGTGGAGATCGGCCGTCAAATGTAGCAGAAGCTGCCCGGGAAAAACTGTCAGAGGGATATACTGCTATCAAGATGAATGGGACAGGAGAAATGGAATGGATTGATTCTTATTCTAAAGTTGAAGGTGTGCTGGAAAGAGTTCAGGCTATTCGTGACGCAGTAGGTTTTGATTTAGATATAGGGGTAGATTTACATGGGCGGGTTCACAAAGGCATGGCCAGGTTAATTATAAAGGAGTTGGAACCATTTAAGTTGTTATTTATTGAAGAGCCAGTTTTACCGGAAAATAAGGAGGCTTTTCTTGAGTTGAAAAGCATTAGTAGTATACCAATTGCTACTGGAGAAAGAAATTATACAAGGTGGGGTTTTAAAGATATATTACATGATGGAGGTATTGATATAATTCAGCCAGACTTAAGTCATGCCGGAGGTATTTTAGAAACCAGGAAGATTGCTGCAATGGCAGAAGTCTATGATATTGCAGTTGCTCCCCATTGCCCGCTGGGTCCTATAGCTTTAGCATCCTGTCTACAACTGGATTTTTGTACTCCAAATGCATTTATCCAGGAACAGAGTCTCGGAATACATTATAATCAGGGTTCAGATTTACTGGATTATCTCAAAGACCCGGGGGTTTTTGAATATAAAGATGGTTATGTAAGTATTCCAACAAAACCTGGTTTAGGTATAGAAATAAATGAAGAGAAAGTAAGAGAAATGAGCAAGGAAGGACATAATTGGCGAAATCCGGTATGGAGAAATGTTGATGGTTCTGTTACAGAGTGGTAGTAAAATTAGTCTATAGAGTAGTGTATTTTTATAAAAGAAGGAGAGAGAATGAAGAGTATACAGGAAAAAATAATAGACAATAAAATTATAGCTATTATCAGAGGAATAGAGGGTAATAAAATTATAGACACAGTTAAAGCCCTTATAGATGGTGGCATTGAGTTATTGGAAATAGCATTGAATCAAAGTGATTATGACAAACAACTGGATGATATTGAGAGTATTCGATCAGTTAAAAAAGAATTTGGTGAAAAAGTTTATCTCGGAGCAGGTACGGTAATAACAAAAGAGCAGGTTGAGAGAGTTGTTGAGGCAGGAGCTGATTATATAATATCACCAAATACCAATATTGATGTAATAAAAAAGACCAGGGAGTTAAATAAAGTATCTATTCCCGGTGCTTTTACACCTTCAGAAATAATTAAGGCACACTGTGCGGGAGCAAATTTTATTAAAGTATTCCCTGCCAGCAGTTTAGGAGTTTCTTATATAGAATCTATACTGAATGTATTTAATGATATACCCTTAATTGCAGTAGGAGGAATAGATATCAGTAATATGAATGACTTTATTAATGCTGGAGCAGTAGGAGTTGGTGTAGGGAGTAGTCTTCTAGATAGACAGGCAATTTATGAAGGAAATTTTGATATATTAAGCAAAAAAGCAGGAGAATTTCTTAATATATTACTGTGTAAGAATGGAGATGTTTAAGTGTTTGACTTAATTACATTTGGGGAGACTATGTTAAGATTAACTCCAGAGGGTTCAAAAGTAATCGAACAGGTTAATAGCCTCAATATGTATCCTGCCGGGTGTGAAATGAATGTAGCGGTGGCAGCGAGCCGTTTGGGACTTTCTGTATCATATATTACCAGTTTAGCTTCAAATCCTCTGGGACGTTTTATTTATAATAAATGCAGAGAACAGGGAGTAGATACTGGCTGGATTAAGTGGTCAAAATATAGGCAGGGATTATATTTTTTTGAGAATGGGACCCCGCCACGTCCAGGGATTGCATATTACGATAGGGAGAATTCTGCATTTAGCAGAATAGAGATGGATGATTTTGAGTGGGAATCTATTCTGAAAAACACCAGAGTATTTTTTACCAGTGGTATTAATCCCTCCCTAAATAGAAATGTAAATAATATTACTCTAAATGCTGTAAAAACAGCCAGGAAAATGGGCAAAATAGTAGCTTTTGATATAAACTATCGTAGTAAGCTCTGGGGATATGAAGAAGCCCGGAAGACAATAAAGGATTACTTACCATTTATTGATATATTATTTACTTCTGCCAGTGATGCTGAATATGTTCTTAATATCAAGGAATCTCCTGGAGAAGAAATGGTAAAGAAAATTGCGGAGGAATATTGTATTCCAACTATATCCCTTATTTACAGGCCAGAGAAGGAAAAGGATTCTATCTGGAAGATAATTTGCCTGTCTGATGGGAATATTTATACTGCAGAGCAAAGAGGAGAACTTGTAACTGTAGATAGGTTAGGTGCAGGAGATGCTTTTGCCGGCGGATTTCTTACAGGATATTTAGAATCTGGACCGGAGTTGGGTGTGAATTTAGGAAATGTATTAATTACCATGAATAATACTTATTCTGGCGATATATGTTGGATTACACGGGAACAGGCTTTTTCCTTTCTGAAAGAAAATAATAATCTGGTCGAAAGATAATTGGAATATATTTGTAAAAATAACACAAAACAAAGAAAGAGGCGATTATTTATGGTAAAAAGATTAAATGGCAGTTTACCGAAAATCGGGATTAGACCTGTTATTGATGGACGTAGAAATGGTGTAAGGGAGTCCCTGGAGGAACAGACGATGAATCTGGCAAAGGCAGTAGAAAAACTTATTTGTGAAAATCTAAGACATTCAAGCGGAGAGAAGGTTGAATGTGTTATAGCCGATTCCACTATAGGGGGAGTAGCAGAGGCGGCCAGATGTGCAGAAAAGTTTGAAAAAGAAGGTGTGGGGGTATCCATATCAGTGACACCATGTTGGTGCTATGGTTCAGAGACTATAGATATGAACCCATACTATCCTAAGGCAATATGGGGATTTAATGGCTCTGAGAGACCTGGTGCAGTATATCTGGCATCAGCCCTTGCTGCCCATGATCAGAAAGGATTGCCTGCCTTCGGTATTTATGGTAAGGATGTACAGGATGCAGATGATACGACCATTCCAACTGATGTCAGGGAAAAACTTCTGAGATTTGCAAAAGCAGGATTGGCAGTAGCCACAATGAAAGGGAAATCCTATCTGGCGATGGGTAGTGTCTCCATGGGAATAGCGGGCTCAATGGTTAACCCGGATTTTTTTGAAAGTTATCTGGGAATGAGATGTGAATATATAGATACAGCAGAATTTACTCGTAGATTGCAATTGGGAATATATGATAAGGAAGAATTTGAAAGGGCCCTTAAGTGGGTAAAGGAGAATTGTAAAGAAGGTAAAGACAATAATCCGGAAGAAAAACAGTTTAGTAGAGAGCAAAAAAATAAAGATTGGGAAATTGTAATCAAAATGACTCTAATAGCCAGAGATTTAATGATAGGCAATCCAGTACTTGCTGAAATGGGATATGAGGAGGAGGCTGAAGGACATAATACCATTGCTTCAGGTTTTCAGGGTCAAAGACAATGGACAGACTATTTTCCTAATGGAGATTTTACGGAAGCGATATTGAATTCATCATTTGATTGGAATGGCATCAGAGAACCATTTATATATGCAACTGAAAACGATTGTTTAAATGCAGTATCAATGTTGTTTGGTCATTTATTATCTGATACAGCCCAGTTATTTGCTGATGTCAGGACATATTGGAGTCCGGAGGCGGTCAAGAGGGTAACCGGGAAAGAGTTGACTGGAAGAGCAGCCAATGGAATTATCCATCTAAAGAACTCTGGTTCAGCAGCACTTGACGCAACTGGAGAACAGACCAGAGACGGAAAGCCAGTAATGAAACCCTTCTGGGAAATAAGTGAGGAAGAAGTAGAAAAATGCCTGGAAGCCACTACCTGGAGACCTGCTAACCTTGGATATATGAGAGGCGGGGGATATTCCTCACTATTCCTGACTAAAGGAGGTATGCCTGTTACCATGACCAGATTGAATCTAATCAAGGGATTGGGACCAGTTTTGCAGATCGCAGAAGGATATACTGTAGAAATACCGGAACATGTCCACAGGACACTTGATGAAAGGACAGACCCAACCTGGCCAAGCACCTGGTTTGTACCAAACTTAACAGGTGAAGGAGTATTCAAAGATGTATATTCTGTAATGAATAACTGGGGTGCAAATCATGGAGCTATTAGCTATGGACATATTGGAGCAGATTTGATAACACTGGCATCCATGTTGAGGATACCTGTTGCCATGCATAATGTCTCTGAAGATAAAATATTCAGGCCAAAAGCCTGGGCAGCTTTCGGGACAAAGGATCTGGAAGGAGCAGACTACAGAGCCTGTGCAACATACGGACCTTTATATGGAATGAAATAAATTTATATCAGTCAAAAAACAATGGTCAAGGATACATGAATATGACCCCATGTTAATTTATATCATGGGGTTTTTATTTACCTTCAGCCTCTAAAGTGATATAATGGTGAAAAAAGGAACAGGCAGGGAAAATATCCTTTGACATGATCAAAATAATACCTGATATAGATAAAAGCTGTGCCCTGGCAGAGGTTTATCTGGATATAAAACCGGAAAAGATGTATGATATAGTAATCTATATAATATTACTATTTCCGGGAAAAGGGCGGAGAGGAGTGAACTGATGAAAATACTCATAGCTCCTGATTCATTTAAGGGAAGCCTGACTTCTTTAGGGGTTGCAGAGAATATAGGGAAGGGATTTTTACGGGTTTTCCCGGAGGCGGAGATCCTGAAGGTCCCCATGGCTGATGGCGGAGAGGGTACCCTTCAATCCCTTGTTGACGCCTACAAAGGAGAGATTATCAAAGAGAGGGTTACCGGCCCTCTGGGAGAAGAGGTTGAGGCATATTACGGGCTGATAGAAAACGGGTTTACAGGAGTAATAGAAATAGCAGCAGCTTCCGGGCTGACACTTGTCCCGGAAGAAAAACGGAACCCGATGAAGACCACTACTTACGGGACAGGCCAGTTGATAAAAAGAGCCCTGGAGAAAGGAGTAAGGAAATTAATAATCGGGATCGGCGGAAGTGCAACAAATGATGCCGGTGTAGGAATGGCCCAGGCCCTGGGAGTAAAATTTCTGGACAAAGACGGGAAAGAAATAGGATATGGCGGAGCTGAATTGGGCAGGATTGAAAGAATTGATATGAGCCTGCTGGAGCCGCGTATAAAAGAAGTACATATCCGGGTAGCCTGTGATGTCAAAAACCGCCTCTACGGCCGGGAAGGGGCAGCCTACGTATACGGGCCGCAGAAGGGGGCCAGCCCTGAGATGGTCATGATACTCGATGAGAACCTGCGTCACTTTTCCAGGATAGTGGAGCGGGAACTGGGAGTAGAACTCCAGAGCATAGAAGGCGGCGGTGCAGCAGGGGGACTCGGAGCAGGACTGGTAGCCTTTCTGAAAGCAAAGCTCGAAGCTGGAATTGATATTGTTATGGATGCAGTAAAGCTGGAGGAGAAGATGAAGAAGGCTGACCTGGTCATAACGGGAGAGGGTTGTATAGACGGCCAGACAGTAAACGGGAAAACTCCCATAGGAGTAGCCAGGAAGGCCAGGAAATATGGAATACCTGTCATAGCGATTTCCGCTATCACTGGAGAGGGAGTAGAGAAGGTTTTATATGAAGGTATAGATGCAGTATTCAATATAATGCAGAGACCGGTAAGCATAGAAGAGCAGCCTACCTGGGAATGGTTACAGTTTGTCTCTGAACAGATAGGAAGGGTTTTGAGACTCGGTAAAATTAAGGATTCATTTTTTAATCAAAAATGAAATATATTCATAATAGTAAATAGTTTTTAAGGATTGACTATTATGAAATACCGGAAGTTTTCTTCTGAACAGGCGAATATAGAGACTGCCCTGGTCCTGTCGGGTGGAGGGGCAAAAGGTGCCTATCAGGTCGGTGTGATAAAGGAATTATTAAGAAGGGGTGTTTCTCTTGACCTGGTT
>JAAYLO010000156.1 GCA_012521855.1 Halanaerobiaceae bacterium | reverse complement strand
TATATGGGGCTTAAAGAAATAAAATTCCATATCAAACAGACCGCCGGATATACCTCAATAAATACTTATTCGCCAGGTGAGGCAAGAAGCAAATTAATATCCAGTGATGAAAACACAACACGTATTGTACAAATCATCAAACTGGAAATTCCAAAAGGAAAAACCATAAAAGAATTACAGATAATAGACAGCTGTGGTTTAAGCGAAGGAATTCATCCGGAAGAAGAAGTAAGACTGGCCATGGCCAGGACTTTAAGGCTTATCAGGGAAAGCAACTGTATTTTACATATGATTGATGCTGCAAAAATAAATATAGACAATAAAACAGAAGACATACTACTACCTATAGACAGGCTTATATTTAATTATGCAAGCACAGAAAAAAACTATGCAATCATGGCCAATAAAATAGATCTTCTGGAAAATCAAGAAATAATTAATATACTGAAAGAAGAGTTAAAAAACACAATGATAATTCCGCTTTCAGCCATATACAGGATTGGCTTCAGCACTGTAAAAAAACTGGTGTTAAATTATGTTTAGATCTTTTCTTGGTATTTTTCTAATGGCAATTGTAATAAAACTGATGGATGACTTTCTGGACAAAGATATTGACAGACTTACAGACCAATGGAACCTGGCCTTAATACTGGAAAGGGCTTTGGTACCTTATTCTTTTATTTTATTAATTCTAAGTCTTTATTTTAGTTTTAACGAAAGTGTCTCTGCCTTTGCAGCCTCTTATACAATCGGAATGGCTGGAGATTATAAGGAAAGACTTCCGACAGGTCTCTACAGCTGGCAGGAGGGTATTTTGGTACTCTTAATAGGAGCCTTTATTAGTTCAATTTATGATATTATTGCAGCTTTAGCAAATATTTGTCTCATACAAATAATAGATGATCTGATTGATCTAAAAAGGGATATTAAAACGAAAAACCATAATATTGTTATCATCTATGGAAAGGTAAATTCATATATCAGTGCTGGAATACTTGTCCTTTTAGCACTGCGTTTTTTTCCTGCCAGGACCGGATATTACTTAAGTGCATTTTTTTTGCTGAATCTACTCCTCGGCTTTATAAAGAAAAAATACGGAGTTGTTAATAATGATTATTGATATACTGATATTATTATTATGCGGAATACTGATAGGTTATAATCTGGGCCGAAAAAAAGGCATAAAGGAAGGAAAGAGGACGGCAGAGAGGTCTTTACCTCTTATATTCAAAGAAATATCCCTGGAAAATGGATCTTGTATAATCTGTCACGGTAAAGGAGAGGAATATAAAGAAATGTTAAAAAAATAATTTATGACATATAATTTTACAGCATTAGCAGGAATTTTTAATATATTGTAGAACTTTTATAATAAGGTAAAGGAGGGGTAAAGACATGAAGCAGCAAATTAATATACAGGACGGGATTCTTAATGAGGTCAGAAAGAATAAAATACCTGTTACTATTTTTCTCATTAATGGCTATCAATTTACAGGCCAGGTAATTGGCTTTGATAATTTTACTATTGTTCTAAAAATCGAAGATAAAGAACAGATGGTTTATAAACATGCTGTATCAACAATTATTCCCCAGGAGTCAATTAAAGATCTGTTCCAGGAAAAGTAAACTTTATAAAGGAAACTGCCTTATGAAAAGAAAATCTATCATTCACAAAACGATTATTGGCACAATACTATTTTATATGTTATTAGTATTTTTTTCAGCCTCTTTTGCTGTAGACAATAAAGTTGATTGGGTAAAATTAAAAAAAGAAAGCCAGAATATACTACAAAAAGATAGTAATGATATTATGGCTAATTTTCATTACATTATTTCATTATCGAATACCGGTATGATAGAAGAAGCGTACAATCATATTGATTATATTAAAGAAAATATCTCACTGGAAAATCTTAATAAATTATTGGAGCCGTATATTACCGGTCTTGAAAATGATTCAGATAATATCCTTTATCTTAATTATGCTGCCTTTGGAGCCACCCTGAATTCTGAATATAAGAGCTCTATTCCATATTTTAAAAGACTGGTAGAGCTTGAGCCAGAAAACATCTGGATTAGAAATTTTCTGGCTGCCACTTACCTGGAAATAAAGGAATATGGGTTTGCTGAAAATGAAGCTAAAGCAGCCCTGGAAATCAAAAACAATAATTATTCACATCTAATATTGGCACTAATACATTATGAAAAAGGTAAATATATTGATGCCTTAATTGAGTTAGGCCGTTCCGGTGAACTGGCTAAAAAAATCTTATTTGATTAGATTTCCAGATAGCTTATTTCTATAAAGTCTTTTTCAATCTGCAAAAGATCCATAGTTTTGCTGTCAGGACTGGAATCTGTCTGAACAATCATAATTGCTTCACCAGATTCTGCTTTGCGGCCCACCTGCATATTTGCGATATTAACACCTTCATTACCAAGAATGGTACCAAGTTTACCGATTACCCCTGGTTTGTCCTTATATATTGCAACTAAAAACTTTCCTTCCAGATTAAGATCAATCCGGTAATTATTTATTTCAATAACCCGGGTTCCTATGGGAAGAACAGTTCCGGCAATGGTGTAAACTCCCTTTTCAGTCTGCAGGGTTATCCTTATAAAATTAGAAAGTCCGTCGGGTTTTTCAATACGGCTCTCCTTAATCTTGATTCCTCTTTCTTTAGCTACAATATAAGCATTAACGAGATTTACCCTGTCATCGAGTATGGGATCAAGTATGTCTTTTATTACACTGGTTGTTAATGGTTTCAGATTTAAATCAAGTATTTCACCGCCATACTCAATTTCAATTCTCTTTATACGTTCCTGACCCTGCCATTTGGCAAGAAAATTACTCAATTTTTTAATAAGTGCCAGATAAGGTTTTGCCTTGGTAACATATTCTGGTTCAAATGAAAAGATATTTAAAGGTGATTCTGGCAATTTTCCTTCTTTCAGGACAGCAATTACCTGTTCAGCGGCAGATATAGACACATTATCCATTGCTTCTGTAGTTGTGCCGCCAAGATGACAGGTTACAATGACCTTATCTTCAAATTTCAACAGGGGATGATCAACTGGTAAAGGTTCTTCCTCATGCACATCAAGGGCTGCACCGGCAACTTTCCCCATATCTATAGCCTCAGCCAGTGCAATGGAATCAAGATTTTTACCCCTGGCAACATTTATAATCCGCACTCCATCTTTCATCTTTTCAAATGCTTCTTTGTCAAGAATGTGATATGTTTCTTCTGTAAGAGGAGTATGTAATGTAATAAAATCAGATCTTTCAAGCAGTTCATCAAAACTGATGAGTGGAACATTCAAAATTTCTGCTTTTTCAACAGGCAAATAGGGATCATTTGCTACAACTTTCATTCCGAAAGCCTGTGCATATTTGGCTACTTTACTGCCAATTCTGCCTAACCCGATAATCCCTAATGTTTTATCTTTTAACTCAACACCATTAAATCTCTTGCGGTCCCAGATACCTTTATGCATGGCGCTGTTTGCCTGCGGGACATTCCTTGCCAGGGACAGCATCATGGCCATAGTATGTTCAGCTGCTGAGATAGTATTGCCTGTAGGTGTATTAAAAACAATTATACCTTTTTTACTGGCTTCCTCCAGATCAATATTATCAAATCCGGTGCCCGCTCTTCCGATAACCTTTAGTTTTACTGCACGGTCCAGTGCTTCTTTATCAAGCTGAGTAAAGATTCTCACGATCATACCATCATATTCACCTATAATATCAAGAAATTCTTCTCTTGATAATTTGTGATTATAATATACCTCTACATGTTCCTCAAGCAATTTAATTCCAGCATCTGATACATAGTCACTAACCAATACTTTGCACATCTGCTTACACTCCTTCTCCCTACTATATTTAGTAC
>JAAYLO010000155.1 GCA_012521855.1 Halanaerobiaceae bacterium | reverse complement strand
GTAGATAATGTCTTCAACAGTGAAAAAATTCCTGAACTGGTGGGAGAGATAGCTATAGGCCATGTCCGCTATTCAACACGCGGCTCCAGATTGCTGGCTAATGCCCAGCCGTTATTGATAAACTGTATCAAGGGAGATCTCGCTCTGGCCCAGAACGGTAATTTAATAAATGGCAGAGAATTGAGGATGAATCTTGAATCACACGGCTCTATTTTTCATTCTACCCTGGATACAGAGGTTATCGCACATCTGGTTGCGCGTTCCTTTGAAGATAATATGATTGATGCTTTGATTCAGAGCCTGCACCTTATTAAAGGGGCTTTTAGCCTGGTAGCAATGACAAAGGACAGCCTGGTGGCCTGCCGTGATCCATATGGATTCAGGCCCCTTTCTCTGGCCAGGCTGGATGATGGGTATGTTATCGCTTCAGAGACCTGTGCCTTTGATATACTGGGAGCAGAGTTTATAAGAGACATAGAGCCCGGTGAGGTAGTTATTATTAATCAGGAGGGAATAAAGGGTATTAAATATACCAGCGAGAAGCCCAGTACACTATGTATCTTTGAGTTCGTTTATTTTGCCAGGCCAGACAGCCGTATTTCCGGGCAGAGTGTTTATCTTTCCAGGAAGGAGATGGGTAGACAACTGGCACAGGAGATGGATATTGATGCAGATATAGTTGTGCCAATACCAGATTCAGGTAATGCTGCAGCTCTGGGTTTTTCTGAAGTTTCCGGGATTCCATTTGCCATGGGTATACTGCGGAACAGATATATCGGCAGGACATTTATCCAGCCTGCACAGGAGATCAGGAATCTTGGAGTCAGAATAAAACTGAGTCCTATTAAGGAGATAATTGCAGGTAAAAGGGTCATACTTGTGGATGATTCAATAGTTAGAGGTACTACCAGTAAACAGATAATAAACAGGGTAAGGGAAGTGGGTGCAACGGAGGTTCATCTTGCCATTTCCTCACCGCCGGTAACAGAAGCCTGTTATTATGGACTGGATACCTCTAAACGGCAGGAATTAATTGCCAGGGAGATGAGCAAAGAGGAGATTGCTGAATATATCGGGGCAGATTCTCTGACCTATTTGAGCCACGAGGGGCTTTTAAGGTCAGTCAAGACTGATAAGACAGGATTCTGTACTGCCTGTTTTACCGGGGAATATTCGGTAGGCATTGAATATATTAAGGAGGGCTAGCTATGGGGATCAGTTATCGGGATGCCGGGGTAAATATTGATCTGGGAAATGAGACTGTGAGAAGGATAAAAAGAGATGTTGAATCTACCTTTGGACCAGAGGTTTTGACAGGTCTTGGGGGATTCGGCAGCCTCTATGTTCCTGATTTGACAGGGTATAAGGAGCCTGTACTGGTTTCAGGCACAGATGGTGTCGGAACAAAACTTAAAATAGCTTTTATGATGGACAAGCATGATACAGTCGGCATTGATCTTGTGGCCATGTGTGTTAATGATATTCTTGCCCATGGTGCAAAGCCTCTCTTTTTCCTGGACTATTTTGCCTGTGGCAGGCTGGAGCCGGAAAAGGCAGCAGAGGTCATCAAGGGAATTGCTGAGGGCTGCCATATGGCTGGATGTTCTCTGGTGGGCGGTGAAACTGCTGAACTCCCCGGATTTTATCAGGATGGGGAATATGATCTGGCTGGATTTGCTGTCGGTATTGTTGACAGGGATAAAATGATTACCGGTGAAAGGATAAATATTGGTGATAAGGTAATAGGTATTGCCTCCAGCGGTATACATAGTAATGGTTATTCTCTGGTAAGAAAAGTGTTTCTGGAGATGGCGGCTTATGATTTGAAGGAGAAACCTGAAGGCTTTGATGATATATTAGGTGAAGTTCTATTAGCCCCTACGAAAATATATGTAAAACCTGTTTTAGAGTTGATTTCGAAATATGATATCAGGGGAATCGCACATATAACCGGCGGCGGTTTCCTTGAAAATATACCGAGAATACTGCCTGAAGGCATGACAGCAAAGATAGCAGAAGGAAGCTGGCCGGTAAAGAAGGTATTCCTGGAGTTGCAGAGGACAGGAAATATTGAGAAAAAGGAGATGTACCGCACTTTCAATATGGGTATCGGGATGATCCTTGTCGTTCCTGAAGATGAATGTGATGATATATTAAAGGCACTGGAGGAAAAAGGTGAAGAGTCATATCTTATCGGTGAAATTGTAAAAGGGGAACAGGGGATTATAATTGATTAGGCCACTGAAGATATGAAAAGGGGGGGCAGCTTAATGCTGAAGATTGGAGTACTGGTTTCCGGCAGGGGAACTAATCTGCAATCAATCATTGATAGCATTGAATCGGGTGGGCTGAAAGCAGAGATCAGACTGGTAATCAGTGATAGGAAGGATGCATATGCCTTAAAAAGAGCAGAGAAACATCAAATTGAAACATTGTACATAAACCCGGGTGATTATGAAAAAGTTGAGGATTTTGAAGATGAGATGATTAAGGCATTAAAGGAAAAAGAAGTAGAACTGGTTGTTATGGCTGGATTCATGCGTATTTTGAGTCCATATTTTATAAAAAGCTTTAAAAACAGAATCATGAATATTCACCCATCTCTATTACCATCTTTTCCAGGATTGCATCCACAGCGCCAGGCTCTGGAATATGGTGTAAAGGTAAGCGGATGTACGGTTCATTTTGCAGATGAAGGGATGGATACAGGGCCCATTATCATTCAGGCCGCAGTACCGGTGCTGGATGACGATAGTGAAGAATCACTCAGTGCCCGTATCCTTGAAAAAGAGCATCAAATCTATCCAGAAGCGATTAAATTGTTCGCTGAAAACAGGATAGAAATTCAGGGGAGAAAGGTAAAGGTAAAAGAAAGGGGAGTCAAGTAAAATGGCATTGATTAAGAGGGCATTAATAAGTGTGTCAAATAAGGAAGGTATTGTGGAATTTGCACGTAATCTTTCTGAACTTGGCATTGAGATTATCTCAACAGGCGGAACGGCAAAACAATTAAGTGAAGCTGGAATAAGGGTCAAAGGTATCAGTGAAATAACAAAATTTCCCGAGATGATGGATGGAAGGGTTAAAACACTTCATCCCTGTGTACATGCCGGCATTCTTGCCGTCAGGGATAATGAGGGACATATGAAAGAACTGTCTGAACAGGGTATAGAAACAATAGATATGGTTGTCTGCAACCTTTACCCGTTTGCAGAGACTATAGCCAGAGAGGGTGTCAGCCTGGAGGAAGCCATCGAAAATATTGATATTGGCGGGCCTACAATGATACGTTCTGCTGCAAAGAATAATAAGTATGTTGCAGTTGTAGTTGATCCCGGCGATTACAATCTGATTATAGAAGAACTGAAAGAGAATAATCGCAGTCTGAGTGAAGAAACAACCCTGAATCTGGCCTATAAAGCCTTTCACCATACAGCACAGTATGATCACCTTATCCAGGATTACCTGTCTGGTATCGTGAAAAAGGACCAGGAAGAGGATTTGCCTGAAGTTATAATGGAACGCTATACTAAAAAGTACAATATGCGCTATGGTGAAAACCCGCATCAAAAAGCTGCCTTTTATCAGGAAAGAGAGCAAAATGAACCTTCCATTACTACTGCCAGACAGCTTCATGGGAAAGAATTGTCATATAATAATATAAATGATGCCAATGGTGCCCTGGAACTGGTGAAGGAATTTACAGATGAACCGGCAGTGGCAATTATAAAACATGCCAATCCCTGTGGTATGGCCATTGGAAAGACCCTGAAAGAGGCATATCTCAAGGCATATGAAGGTGACCCTGTTTCAGCATACGGCAGTATAATTGCACTGAATGGTGAGGTAAGTGCTGATATTGCCTCTGAGATAGCCGGTGAAGGAAAATTTGTGGAAGTAATCATTGCACCTTCATATACGGAGGAGGCGTTGGAAATATTGAAAAACCGCTGGAAGAATATCAGAATCCTGGAAACAGGAGAGCTGTATGTCAATAGAAAGAAACCGGGTTATGATATGAAAAAAGTGGTGGGCGGACTCCTTGTCCAGGAAAGGGATCTGCATATTTTGAAGAAAGAGGACCTGCAATTTGTTACAGAAGTAAGGCCCGATGAACAGCAATTGCGGGACCTTCTATTTGCCTGGAAGGTGGTAAAGCACGTAAAATCAAATGCAATTGTAATGGCAAAGGATGGGATGATTACCGGAGTCGGTGCCGGACAGATGAGCAGGGTTGATTCCATGATAATTGCCGGCATGAAATCAGGGGGAAGACAGGAAGGCGGAGTAGTTGCCTCAGATGCCTTTTTCCCATTCCCTGATGCTATAGAAGAGGCTGCCCAAAAAGGTATCAAAGCTATTATACAGCCGGGCGGTTCAGTAAGGGATGATCAGGCAATAGAAACGGCGAATATATATGGAATTGCCATGGTCTTTACCGGGGTCAGGCACTTTAAACACTAATATGCCAGGTAAATGCAAAACTCCTCAGATTTTTATTGAGGAGTTTTTTGCTTTTAATAATCCGGTAGAGGCAGGAAT
>JAAYLO010000154.1 GCA_012521855.1 Halanaerobiaceae bacterium | reverse complement strand
CCTTATCTCCGGTCTGTATACCAGATAGGACTGTCCGGGAAGTAGTGGATTGAAAGGGGGAATAGGGATGCAGATAATAGATTCAGAGAAAGGATTTTATAAGGTTATTGATGAGAATCAGGACAGCTATATTGCACAAAAGCTTTTTCTCAATAGAAAGCCCAGATCAGCCATAATTGTAGAAATAAAAAAGAAAATTGAAAATCTTATTGCTGAACGCAGAGATTTATTTACCGGTTTGCCTTATATTCATTTTGAAAGAATTGAGCTGATTGACGGTGAATATTGCCTTTTACGCAAAGGTTCTGAAATCTATAGGCCGCTTTATCTATATATTAAGGAGAATGAAGTATCCCTGGAAAAAGTAAAGGACTGGATCATTACAATTGGTGAAATGGCTCTGGAAGCTGAGGAGCATGGTATATGCTGGCAGGGCATTACCATGAATTCATTATGGATTACTCCTGATGGCAAATTAATGATTATGGATCCTGATATAGTAAATGAAATAACTGGATATCAGGAGCTGCCGGGAATAACACCCATTGAAGTATATCAGGCTCCAGAGATAATTAAAGGCGTTTCCTGGAACCAGCAAGCCCTTATTTATTCAACAGCCATAATCATGTATTATCTTGTGACTGGAGAAACACCTTTTACCATGGAGAAGAAATCTGATTATAGTAAATCAGACCTGGTACATGATATTATAAATACCAGCCCCATAGAGCCCTCCTATTTAAACCCCCGGATTGCAGGTGAATTGAGTGACCTGATTATGTCTGCATTAGAGAAAGAGCCGGAATCAAGAATAAAGGACTGGAAGACATTTTTGCAGGATCTGAAAAAGTCAAAGGTCAAGGCTGATAAAGAAGAAGAAGAAAGAGCCCGGGAAAGGGCAGCCAGGGTTATCAGGGTTTCTAAAGGTAAAAAGGGTTTACACAGGTTTCTGTACAAGTATAAAAATACAATTTTCGTGATTATTACTCTAATTTTAGTGGTTTCTTTTGTCAGTATCTTTAACCGCCGGGAGCCCTTTATAACTGCTGATACAAGTCCCGGGCAGGTGGGGGAATTCTTTTATCAGGCAATAAATGAGAAAAATACTGTTTTGCTTGAAGAATGTACCACTCTTGATTTGAAAAGGCTTGATACTCTTGTGGCTGAAATATACGCCATCGAAAGGGTGCGTACTGCCTATGGAATGGGCGATGACAGTGATTTTACCATTTTCGGAATTACTGATCTTGAGATTTCACAGACAAATGATGAGCCTGTAACCTTCAAAGCAGACTATTATTTCTTTTTCCATGAGATTGAAAGTGATAGTACTGATGAAGAGCCGGTATTTAAAAGATATGAAGCCCTTATGTCGGATATTATCGGCCTGGAAAAGGTTGATGGAATCTGGAGAATTACCAGTATTGAAGGAAGTATTGTTTCGATAATAGAGGGAAGGCTTTTGGAGCTTTTTGAATAAATGAAGCCCTGGAGTATTTCTTCCAGGGCTTTAAACATGTTATAATATTATCAGGATGTATCACTGTGGAGGGAATGAAGCTGTAAATGAAGGAACAGATACGGAAAATGGAAAGGATCGTAAAAATATACTGTCATACTACAGATATAAATTGCCAGTATTATAAAGTACAGGATATGACATATACAGGCTGTACTGTGTGTGACCTGACTCCGGATTTCTGTCATTTCATCTGGAATTTTGATAAGAGCAGGGAAGATTGTTTTAACTCATATCTTTATGCTGCCAGGCAGGCAGAAAAACTCGGTGAAGCCTATATCTATTTCTGTCCCTATGGACTGGCAAACTGGTCTGTACCGGTATTTATTAATAATCATATGGAGTATTTTCTGGTTGGCGGCCCGATAATGCTGCACCGGCTTGATGAGCTTATGCTGGAGGAAATTGTCAAACAAAATCCGGTATTGAAGAAACATACTGAAGAAATAAAAAACTTGTTGGAGAAAATCCCCTATGCCGATCCTGTCAAGACGAGGTATCTGGCCGGACTATTAATGTGTCTGGCTGAAACTGTGCAGAACTTATCAATACTGGAGGACAGGAGGCAAACTGCTTCTTTCAGTAGTTTTCTGGGAGAAAGTATCCAGGAATTAAAGGATATAGAGGAGAGAGATGGTGATATAAAAAGTTATCCGATAGAGCTGGAAAAAGAACTCATTTCTATGGTCAAGACTGCTGATAAAGAAGGTGCTGCCAGGATCTTGAACAAATTACTGGGTCATGTCTATTTCAGTAATAAGGATTTTTCAATTGTAAAGGCCAGAACCATTGAATTGCTGGGAGTACTGAGCCGGGCTGCAATTGAAGTAGGTGCTGATCTAGAAATAATATTCGGCCTGAAGTACATGCTTTATGATAAATTGACACAGGTTGAAGACATAAATGAACTATCTGAGTATTTATCCAGGATACTGGAACGCTTTATTGAATCTACTTTTATAATCAGAAAGGCAAAAAATTCGGATATTATATATAAAGCCATGAACTATATCAGGAGGAATTATGATAAAAGCAATATGAGTCTCAGTGAGGTAGCGGAAGAAATAGGCCTGAGTGTATCCTATTTCAGCAAATTGTTCAAAGAAGAAACAGGCTTATCTTATTCAGAATATCTGAACAAGGTCAGGATTGCAGCCTCCAGGGAATTGTTAAAAAAGGGTATCCCCATAGTGGAAGTAGCCCATAAAGTGGGTTTCAGTGATCAGAGTTATTTTTCACGGGTTTTTAAGAAAATGGAAGGTGTTTCCCCAGGGAAGTATATTGATATATCATAAATTATTAGTATATAATAATAAAAAATTACAATATATTCAGCCTCAATTTTGATATGATAAATATTGGGACTGGGATTCTATTGATGTGCTGGAAGATATAAATATTGATATATTCATGAAAACTGCCAGAGAAGAAATATAGATAGATGAGAGAGGTCTTTTCAGGATGGACATAAAAGTAAGTGTTATCAGAGAAAATCATAAGTATTTGTTGGAGGCAGAAGAGGGAGAAAATCTTCTCCGGCTTCTTGCCAGAAACAATATTGCAATCAGCTCCTCCTGTGGAAGCAGGAGGAGCTGTGGAAAATGCAAGGTAAAGGTACTGGAAGGAAACGGCGGTATCATTGAAACAGAGCGGGAATTGCTTTCAAGCCTGGAACTGGCTGAAGGATACCGCCTGGCCTGTTGTATTGACCTTTTTTCTGACCTGAAAATAGAGCTGCTTCCTGAAGGAGAGATTCAGGTTCTGACTGGCGGTCTGGAGCAAAGGATAGATTTCAACCCCTGGATGAGGGTTTTTGAGATGGATGAGCCGGAAGGGGAGAATATATACCTGTTGAATTATTGTAATAAGAGCCTGAAGGTAGCCACAGAGCCAGTTACCGGTGTATACGGACTGGCAGTGGATATCGGAACAACCACTGTAGCCGTCTATTTAATAAATTTGCTTGATGGGAAAGAAGTAGATACAGCATCTTTCCATAATCCGCAAAAAATACACGGTGCTGATGTCATTTCCAGAATTCATTATGCCCAGGAAGGCAGAGAAAATGTAAATGAACTCAGGAGATTGCTGCTGGATAAACTGAATGGAGAGATTATTGCACTTGCAGACCGGAATGGTATAAAGAAAGAAGAGATTTTCCAGGTGACTGTAGTAGCCAATACCACCATGAGCCATCTCTTTGTGGGTGTAAATCCACGGAGCCTGGCCCGGGCACCATACAGGCCGGTTTTTACCCGTGGATTGGAATTTACGGCAGAGGCGGCCGGCCTTGGAATAAATCCCTCCGGGGTTGTCCAGCTTCTTCCTTCAGTTTCAGCTTTTATCGGTTCTGATATTTTGGCAGATCTCCTCCTGGTAGATTTTGATAGTGACAGCTGGAAGCTTCTGATAGATATAGGAACAAATGGGGAGGTAGTACTGGGAAACAGGGAGAGACTCTTAAGCTGCTCAACAGCTGCCGGACCGGCCTTTGAGGGAGCAAATATAAGCCATGGTACTGCCAGTATACCCGGAGCGATTTCCAGTTTTAAGATACTTGGAGATAAGAGCTTTGAGTACGGGACAATCGGCTCTAAAGCCCCGCTTGGAATCTGTGGCTCAGGTTTAGTTGATATAATCGCAGAGATGCTTGAACATAAAATATTGACTCCCACCGGGCTTTTCAGCGATGATCCTGGGAATGGGTTTTCAGAACGTTTTACCTATTATAATGATATAAAAGCATTTGTGTTGGTAGAGAGAGGGGCTTCCTCTATTGACAGACCTATATTGTTAAGCCAGAAAGATGTCAGGGAACTACAGCTGGCAAAGGGAGCTCTTGCAGCAGGTGTTAATATACTGCTTAAGGAGGCCGGGATATCTTCCAGGGAGCTGGATACTATATATATTGCCGGCGGTTTCGGTAGTTTTATAAATATTGAAAGTGCCCGGAGGATTGGACTGCTGCCGGAAAACACGGAAGCAGATGTAGTCAAGCTTGGAAATGGTGCCGGATTGGGGGCCAGGAGCTATCTCCTGGACAGGAGCCGGGAAGACAGGGTTGAGGAAATTATAGAGAAAATGGAGTTTCTGGAGTTGTCAATGAGAAGTGATTTTCAGGAGGAATTTATGAGTTCAATGCTATTTTCGGGAGGAAAATAATGTCCAGTGTACTTAAAAATATACCATATACAGTTAATATAAATGAACTGAAGGAAAAACTGCTGATTGTGAATACAGAGGATGATAATCTATTTTCAAAGATGGTAGAGGAGGCCAGGCAAATAGCTGCTCCAGCAGCAATCTACCGGGAAGCTTATATTGAAGAAAAGGGTGATGACTACCTGGTTATTGACGGATACAGACTGGAGAGCAGGCTGCTTAGAGAGAATATTGCTGATAGCCAGCGGGTTTTTCTGTATGTTGTGACCATTGGTAAGGAGCTTGACAGCTGGGGCAGGGGATATACCGGAATACTGGAAGCCTATTGGGTTGAAGAGATCCAGAAAGAGATCCTCAAATCTGCCGTTTTTTATCTTAAAGGACTCATTGATGACCTGATCGGGGAAGGGATTATCTCAGAGATGAATCCCGGTTCACTGGCTGACTGGCCCATTGAAGAGCAGTCTAAAATCTTTGCCTTACTTGGTGATGTGGAAGGGGAAATAGGGGTGAAACTGATAGATACTTATTTGATGATACCGGCAAAATCACTATCAGGCCTGAGGTTTGCCGGCCGGACCAGATTTCAGAACTGCCAGTTATGCCAGAGGGGAAATTGTCCTGATAGAAGAGTCCCTTACTCCGGAATGATATGAAAGAAGAACTTGAAGGAACCATATTTATTAACAGATGAGGAGATGTTCTGATTAATAATGTGGTTCTTTTTTAATTTGAAGGAGGCGGATAATATGGAGGCAGATGTAGTGATAATTGGCGGGGGGGTTGTGGGGACTGCTATTGCCAGAGAATTATCAAAATATGAGCTGAAGATAATATTGCTGGAAAAAGAAGAGGATGTAGCCATGGGCAGCAGCAAGGCCAATTCGGGCATTATACATGCCGGATACAATGCTGATGCCGGTACCTTGAGAGGCAAGCTGAATGTACGGGCCAATCCGCTCTTTGATAAACTCTGTAGTGAGCTAAAGGTGCCATTTAAGAGAATTGGCTCATTGCTTATTGGATTTAATGAAGATGATCTGAAGGTGTTGAAAGAAAAAAAAGAAAATGGGGAAAAGATGGGAATTACAGGTATGAAGATTGTTTCCGGAGAAGACCTGTTCAAACTGGAACCCAATCTGAATGAAAAGGCCAGATTTGCATTATTTGCTCCCTCAGCAGGAATTATATCAAGTTATGAGTTTACCATTGCTCTTGCTGATAGTGCAGTAATAAATGGGGTGAAAATATATCTGGATACTGAGCTTATTGATATTGAAACTGAAAACAGACGGGTTCTCGGTGTAAAAACCAGCAGGGGGTTTATTAAGACAGGGATTATAATAAATGCAGCCGGTTTATTTTCTGATAATATTGCCGGAATGGCTGGTGATAATAGTATAGAAATAAAAGCCTATAAAGGGGAATATCATTTATTTGATAAAAAATGGGGAGATTACGTAAATCACATAATCTTCCCGGTACCTGACAGAAAATCAAAGGGAATTCTTGTAACACCGACCGTTCATGGCAATTTACTCATCGGGCCGAACTTTTACGCTGTTGATGATAAAGATGATCTGGGAGTAAGCAGTGCAGGATTAGAGGAAATTTATCAGGGGGCCGGGAAATTAGTATCTGGACTGGACAGAAGAGATGTAATAGCAAGTTATGCGGGTCTCAGGGCAAAAACTGAGGGTGATGATTTTATAATCGGTCATTCTGATCTGGTAAAAGGACTTATAAATGTTGCCGGAATACAATCACCAGGTTTTACAGCATCTCCTGCCATTGCAGAAATGGTAGTGGATTTAGTCAGGGAATACCTGGCAAGGGAAAAGAAGCAGGAGTTAAGAAAAAAAGATTACTTTCAAAGTGAACTGGCTCAAAGGCCTGTCTTTACTGAAGCAGATCTGGATGAGTGGGATGAACTGATAAAAAAAGACGCGGCATATGGAGAGATAATCTGCCGTTGTGAAAAGATAAGTAAAGGTGAAATCAGGGATGCTATACATGGTCCTGTTCCGGCCAGAAGCCTTGATGCCGTAAAACGGAGAACCAGGGCAGGAGCCGGCCGTTGTCAGGGGGCATTCTGTGCTCCCCGGGTTCTGAAAATTATTGCTGAAGAGCTAGGGCTTAAACCTACTGAAATAACAAAAAAAGGCGGAAATTCAAGGATTTTACTTACTGAAACAAAAGGTTTATTATTACAAAAAGGTGAGTATCATGATGATTGATTATGATCTGGTCGTAGTCGGAGGGGGCCCTGCTGGTCTGGCAGCTGCTCTGGAAGCAAAAAAAAATGGTATTGAAAGAATACTGATTCTGGAGAGGGACAAATACCTGGGAGGTATTCTTCAACAGTGTATTCATAATGGATTTGGACTGCTCTATTTTAAGGAGGAGCTGACCGGACCGGAATATGCTGACAGATTCATAAAAAAATTATCAGGGACGAATATTGATGTGAAAACCGGGACAATGGTAGTCAGGATAAACCGGAAAAAAGAAATTACTGCTCTTAATAGTAAAGAAGGCCTTCTTTTTATAAAAGCAGGGGCTGTAATTCTGGCTATGGGTTGCCGGGAAAGAACAAGAGAAGCAGTCAGGATACCCGGTGACAGGCCTGCCGGAATTTTTACTGCAGGCACCGCCCAGCGTTATCTTAATCTGGAGGGATATATGCCCGGAAAAGAAGTGGTAATTCTGGGTTCTGGTGATATAGGCCTCATTATGGCCAGGAGAATGACACTGGAGGGTGCTGATGTAAAGGCTGTTCTGGAGATAATGCCCTTTTCATCAGGACTTATGAGGAATAAAGTACAATGCCTGGATGATTTCGGTATCCCATTGCTTCTGAAACACACCATCAGCAGGATAAATGGAAAGGACAGGGTTGAAAGCGTAATTATTTCAAAGGCAGATGAAAATATGTCAGTGATAACCGGGACAGAGAAAGAGATTCCCTGTGATACGGTCCTGTTTTCCGTCGGACTGATACCAGAGAATGAACTGTCCAGGGAGATGGGCCTTTCTCTGGATAAAGCTACCGGCGGACCGGTTGTTAATGAACTCAGGGAGACTGAAGTAAGGGGGATTTTTGCCTGTGGCAATGTTCTTCATGTACATGATTTAGTGGATTATGTCAGTGAAGAAAGTGAAATAGCCGGGAGGGCAGCTGCTGCATATATCCGAGATGGTTTAGAAAGAAGAGAAAGAGAAATTATCGTTGAAAGAGCTGAGAATATTAATTATATAATCCCCCAGAAAATATCATTTATAGACAGGGAAAGAGAAATGATAAAATTCTTTATGAGGGTAAAAAGACCGGAAGAAGACGTGCGGATCTCTATAGCAGATGGTGAGAACAAAAAACTGGCTTCTTACAAAAGAGATCTGCTTACACCTGGAGAAATGCTTGTTATAAATTTCCCGGAGAAACTGATTAAAGATAATACAGAAAAAATAAAAATGTTCATTGAAAAGGAAAGAAGGTGAGGACTTTGCCCGGAAAAGATATCATATGTATTCTATGCCCCAGAGGGTGCAGGATTAAAATTGATTATAATGTAGACAACAGCTCTGTCAGCAATATTACCGGATATGGATGTCAGAAAGGGCTGGATTACGGCCTGGAGGAATTACATAATCCTTCCAGAATAATAACAACAACAGTCAGGGTTAAAAATGGTGAATTGCCGCTTTTACCTGTTAAAACTGAGAGAGGAATTCCAAAGGATCTTATATTTCCAGTTATGAAAGAGATCAGTAATATTGAAGTAGAGGCCCCCGTAAGGATTGGCCAGATAATAAAAAGAAATCTGTTAAATACCGGGATTGACCTGATTGCAGGCAGGGATATATTAAAATATAACGGTGATGAGTTTCCGGATAAAAAGAAAAAAGGTGCTGAGGCACCTGTGATTGAGTAAATATAGTCTACCGGGTATATAGTTCAATAATTTTCAGGATTACGGAAACAGCTTTTTCCATGGAAGAGACAGGTATATATTCAAATCTACTGTGAAAATTATGCCCGCCTGTAAAAAGATTGGGAGTAGGGAGTCCCATATAGGAAAGACGGGCGCCATCTGTTCCGCCGCGGATAGGAGTAATGAAGGGCTCTATTTCCAGTTTCTTCATTGCCTTTATAGCTGTGTCAACTATATATTTGTGTTTTTCAATGATTTCTTTCATGTTAAAATATTGATTGTATAGTTTTAAGCTTATATCTGCTTTATCATATTTTTTCCTGAGCTCTTCTACTATTTCTTCGATTATAGTTTTCCGTTCTATAAATCTTACCTTATCGAAATCCCTGATTATATAGTGCAGCCTTGTTTCTTCTACATTCCCTTCTATCTGGACAAGATGATAGAATCCTTCATAACCATCAGTATGTGCAGGGGTCTGATTTTCTGGTAATTCATTGATTAGTTCAGCAGCTATTAAGGCAGAATTGATCATTTTTCCCTTTGCTGTCCCTGGATGTACATTAATTCCCTTAATTGTTATTTTGGCTGCAGCGGCATTAAAATTTTCATATTCAAGAAGGCCCAATGGCCCGCCGTCTATAGTATAGGCCAGATTGGCCCCGAATTTTTTGATATCAAAGAAATCAGCACCACGGCCGATTTCTTCATCAGGAGTAAAGGCGATCCGTATTCTGCCATGTTTGATCTCGGGGTTTTCCTGCAGATATTCCATTGCTGTGATTATTTCGGCTATCCCGGCCTTATCATCTGCTCCCAGAAGTGTGGTGCCATCAGTTGTGATAATATCTTTACCTGTATAATTCTTCAAGTCCGGGAAGTCAACAGGGGAAAGGACTATCTCTTTCTCCTGATTGAGTATAATATCTCCTCCATCGTAATTCTTGATAATTTGAGGTCTTATATTTTTCCCTGAGACATCTGGACTGGTGTCCATATGGGCGATGAAACCAATAACGGGGACCTGATTATCTTCTTCCAGATTTGATTCCAGAGTAGCCATAAGATAGCCTTTTTCATCAAGGCTGATTTCTGTCAAACCCATTTCCTCCAATTCTTCCTTCAGTGCCCGGGCAAATATCATTTGACCTTCAGTACTTGGAGTAGTACCGGATTCTTCGTCTGATTGGGTATCAAATGTAACATATCTTAAAAATCTTTCCACTACTCTTGACATAATAATCACCTCACTATTATTATATCTTTATATTCAAAAAAATAAAATAGCCTGAATAATGTAAAATTTCAGCAAGATGCAGGAAAATGAGCTGTCAATATAGAAATAGTCATTAAAATATATTGCTTTTATTAAAATGCAAAAGCTTGACGCAAATAAATGAAGGTTGAGCTTTTTAAATTTTATATGTAAATAGGGGAATGCACAATGAAAGATATGATTATTGCGGATATGATATTTCCATCTGGTCTGATCCAGATGCTGTAGAGCCAGTGGAGGCGGTAAAATCAAAGCGGCCTGAGGGGTTTTTTGAAGTATGTAACTGGAAACCGGGCAGTGAATCAGATAGAGAAAGGACAGAAATAGATATCCGGCAGGCAGAAACACTGGGAGGTGGTATGAATGCTTAAAGATTTTGATCTTGCTTCTGTTCAGGTAACGGCTCCTTATTTTGCCAATGCCTTTGAAAAAGTGACCCAATATTTGTTATCCCTCGATCCTGACCGGTTTCTTGCCGGATTCAGGGCTGTTTCTGAAGGGAAGGATCCCGGGACTGAAAAAGGTCTCGAGCTTTATGGCGGCTGGGAGGATAGCTGGAGCCTGCTCAGGGGCCATACTATGGGCCACTATCTGACAGCCCTGGCCCAGGCCTATCGCCAGACCAGGAAAAACAATCAGGAATTAAATGAGCGCCTGGCAGAAAGGATCAATTATACTGTCAGCCAATTAAAGGCCTGCCAGGATCACAGCCCTGGCGGCTATTTATTTGCCTCCCCGGAAACGCATTTTGATGTAGTGGAAGGGAAGAGCACTGGCAACCAATGGGTACCCTGGTATACCATCCATAAAATCCTTTCTGGACTTATTAATGTTTATAAGTATACAGGTAATCAGGAAGCCCTGGAGGTGGCAGCCAGGCTCGGGGACTGGGCCTGTGAGCGTACATCCAGCTGGGATGATGAGCTGCAAAAAAGGGTACTGGCTGTAGAATACGGCGGGATAAACGATGTCTTATATGAATTATATAAATATACCAATAAAACAGAGCATCTGGCCGCAGCCCATAAGTTTGACGAGGATGCCCTCTTTATGGCAATTTTGGAGGGAAAAGATGTCCTGGTTAACAAACATGCCAATACCCAGATACCTAAGTTCATTGGTGCCCTGAACCGCTATTGTGTCACCGGAGAAGGTTTTTATTATCAGGCCGCCCGGGCCTTCTGGGAGATGGTTGTCAGGGTTCATACCTATGTTACAGGCGGTAACAGCCAGTCAGAACATTTCCGCCAGCCGGGCCTTCTGGATGCAACAAGGGATAATCTCAATAATGAGACCTGTAATGCCTATAATATGCTGCTGCTCACCCGCGGACTGTTCAGGCTTACCGGTGATGTCAGATATGCTGATTTTTATGAGAGGGCCTTTATCAATGAGATCATGGCCTCTATAAACCCGGAAACGGGAATGACCACCTATTTTAAACCGATGGGAACCGGTTATTTTAAGGCCTTTGGTACTCCCACAGAATCTTTCTGGTGCTGTACCGGTACGGGAATGGAGAACTTTACCAGGCTTAATGACAGTATTTATTTCCACAAAGACGATGACCTGTATGTAAACCTCTATATAAGTTCCAGGCTGGACTGGGAGGAAAAAGGTTTGCTCTTAACCCAGCAGTCAGATATCCCGGAAACTGATACAGTTTTGTTTACTGTTGATAAAGCCCCCGCAGAAAAGCTTTCTTTCCGCTTCCGTGTACCGGAATGGCTGGCTGAGGGCCAGGAGATGAAAGTAAAAATTAATGGGGAAGAATTTTCAGCTGAGGATATTGATGGATATCTGACTGTAAGCAGGGATTGGCAGGATGGAGACCGGCTGGAGCTCCATTTACCACTGGAAGTCAAGGTATCCAGATTACCTGATAATAGAAATGCGGTTGCCTTCAGCTACGGGCCGGTAGTACTGTGTACCAGCTTTGGTGCTGAAGAAATGGTGATCGAGCCTCACTGGGCTTCAGTTAAGGCCGTAATACCCTATGGAAAGGATTTTAAGGACTATATAGTAATCCAGAATGGTACGGTCGATGACTGGCTTGCCAATATTGAAAACAATCTGATCAAAACACCGGGTAAACTTGAGTTTACCCTGAGGGGTACAGATGAGGATGACAACTTTATATTCAAACCTTATTATCTGGAATATAAAGAACGCTACGGCATATATTTCTATCTGCAGACCCCTGATTCACCGGCCCTGAAGGAGATCCTGGAATCCAGGGAAAGGGCCGGGCGGCTTGTTGAAGCGACAATTGACGTGGTGCAGATTATTAATGACCAGTATGAGGCCGCCCATAATTTAAGGGGCAATTCCTCTGGAGGGTATCATGAAGGCTATAATTTCAGGCAGGCTTACGGTACAACTGACGGTGAGGGCTGGTTTAGCTATGACCTGGCAGTTAATCCTGAGGTTAATAATTATCTTTGCCTCAAATACTACAGCGGTGATGCCGATAGAGGATTTAATATTTATATCGATGACCGGCTTTTTGTGGAAGAAAGTATCCAGGCCAGGACTCCGGAGGGATTTTATGATGTCCAGTATGAGATTCCGGCAGAATGGATCAAGGGTAAAAACAAGATAACTGTTAAGTTTGCCAACAGGGGGCCCGGTTATGCCGGCAGGATATTTGACAAGGTCCTGGTTATGAAAGATCTGGAGGAATAGAGGGTTGAACCCTGGGACTTAGAAGACGGAGGAGGATAAATAGTGATAACCGGCAGGAATGCTCAAAATCCGGTAATCTGGGCTGATGTACCTGATCCCAGTGTAATCCGGGCAGGAGACAGCTATTATATGACCAGTACCACCATGCACATGAATCCGGGTGTCCCTATCATGAAATCAAAGGATCTGGTTAATTGGGAGTTCGTTAATTATGTGTATGATGTGCTGGGCGGGGATGAGCGGCAGAGGTTGGTAAATGGCCGGAATGAATATGGGGTTGGCTCCTGGGCCAGCAGTTTGCGTTATCATGACGGTGTTTTTTATGTGGTTTTCAGTTCCGGGACAGCGGGTAAAACCTTTATCTTCCGGACTCCCGATCTGGAAAAGGGGCCCTGGGAGAAGTCCTCAATCGATTTTACCCATGATATGTCTTTGTTATTTGATGATGGCCGGACCTATCTGGTCTATGGCAATGGTGATATTAAATTGCTCGAGTTAACTGAGGATGCCCGGGCTATTAAGCCGGGAGGTTTAAACCAGGTAATCATACCGGATTCCAGTGCCATTGCCGGGCCGGATATAGCCCTGCCGGCCGAAGGGGCCCATATCCATAAGATTGATGGTAAATATTATATATTTTTGATTACCTGGCCCCGGGGCGGAATGAGGACCCAGTTGTGCTACCGGGCTGATCAGATCACCGGGCCTTATGAAGGCAGGGTTGTCCTGCAGGATGCCGGTATTGCCCAGGGAGGCCTGGTAGATACACCGGATGGTAAGTGGTATGCCCTGCTCTTCGGGGACCGGGGAGCAGTAGGCAGGATACCCTATTTAGTGCCGGTAAGCTGGGAAGACGGCTGGCCTGTTCTGGGCATTGATGGTAAGGTCCCGCAGGATACCGGTATCAATATAGAATCAAAACTGAAGATAGTTGCTTCTGATGATTTTGAACAGGGTGAGGCAAGGATTGCTGCCTATCATACGGTAGCAGGGGATGAAAATGAATACAATGGTTCCAATCTGGCTCCAGTGTGGCAATGGAATCATAATCCGGATAACAGGAACTGGTCCCTTACTGAACGTCCCGGTTATTTGCGCCTGAGGATCGGACAGCTCAGTACGGGTATACTGGAGGCACGGAATACGTTGACTCAGCGGGTCATTGGCCCTGAGTGTTCAGCAGTAGCAGCCCTTGAAACGGGCGGGATGAAGGATGGGGATTATGCCGGCCTGGCTGTCCTGCAGAAACATTATGGTTTTGTGGCGGTGAAGATAACCGGATCTGCCAGGGAGATAGTGATGGTTGATGCTATTGGGGAAAGCACCGTGGAAGTAGAGAGGGTTGGACTGGACAGGGAACGTGTTTATTTTAAAATCGGATGTGATTTCAGGGAACAGAAAGATATGGCCTATTTCTATTATAGCCTTGATGGTGATAAGTGGCAGCCTGTTGGCCGTCCCCTGAAGATGTTATACACCATTCCCCATTTCATGGGTTACCGTTTTGCCTTATTTAATTATGCTACCAGGAATATTGGGGGCTATGCTGACTTTGACTATTTCCGCTTCAGTGATAAGATGGGCGGGGACGGGCAATAAACCAGCACTGAATAAACCAGTCCTGTATATATGATTACTGCCTGTAAGCTAAAGGAGGGTTGAATATGTCAGGAAAGCGGCTGGCTCAAACCCCGCCGATGGGGTGGAATAGCTGGGATTGTTATGGTGCAAGTGTAAGGGAAGATGAAGTCAGGGCAAATGCTGAGTATATGGCGGAAAATCTAAAGCAATACGGCTGGGAATATGTAGTGGTAGATATCCAGTGGTATGAACCAGATGCCAGAAGTGACCAGTATAATCCCCATGCTGCACTTGTGATGGATGAATATTCCAGGTTAATGCCGGCAGTGAACCGTTTCCCCAGTGCAGCTGATGGCAGGGGCTTTAAGCCATTGGGGGATTATATCCATAGTCTGGGGCTGAAATTCGGGATCCACATATTACGGGGTATTCCCCGTCAGGCTGTAGGGCAGAAAACAGCCATTCTGGGAACAGATTATACTGCCGTAGATATTGCTGATACAGGAAGTATCTGTGACTGGAATACCGATATGTATGGAGTTGATCCCGCTAAACCCGGTTCACAGCAGTATTATGATTCTATATTCCGCCTCTATGCCGGATGGGGTGTTGACTATGTCAAGGTTGATGATATAGCACGTCCTTACCGCCGTGGCGAGATTGAACTGGTTCACAATGCCATCAAAAACTCCGGCAGGGAAATGGTGCTCAGTCTTTCACCGGGTCCAACCCCGGTATCTGAGGCTGAACATGTGGCGGAATACGCCAATCTCTGGCGGATGACCGATGATTTCTGGGATCATTGGGATCATCTGTATGCAATGTTTGAAAGGGCTGATGCCTGGAGCAGTTACAACGGGCCGGGGCACTGGCCTGATGCTGATATGCTCCCTTTAGGAAGGATTGGAATCAGAAGTGCCGGTGGTGACCGGTATACGCGTTTTACCAGAGATGAGCAGGTTACCCTTATGACACTCTGGGCAATGATGCGTTCTCCTTTGATGTTTGGCGGTGACCTGCGGTATAACGATGATTGGACTACATCACTGCTCACCAATGAGGAAGTGCTCGGGATTACAAAAACCAGCCATTCCAGCCGCCAACTGTACCGTGAAGGTGATTTAGTTGCCTGGACCGCAATGGGAGAGGATGGTTCTGTTTACCTGGCTCATTTTAATTTAACTGAGGAGAAGACTGATATTGCAACAGACCTGTCCCTCCTGGGGTTAAATGGGAGTTATCTGGTGCGGGATCTGTGGGCAAAGGAAGATATAGGAACCATCAGTTCAGAGGTGCTTACCAGTGTACCTGCCCACGGGGCTGTTTTAATGAAATTGACCAGGGGAAAATAATACTGGGAGGAATTTTTAAGATATGAAAAGGTATCCTGTCTTATCTGCTCTGATGATAATCCTCTTTGTATTGGCATCAATGGTATGGTCAGCAGAAGAAAATCATGAAGGGGGAAAATTTATGGGCAATATAAAAATTACCACTATACCTGAGGAATATAAAAGGGCAGTTCCTGAAGAATTTCAGGGCAAAATTAAAGAAATTTCTTACACTGTGGGTAATTATATTAACAGTTCCCGGCAGCTGGTGACAAACCAGGCTATCAGCAGTGAAGAGGCTGGCAGGGAAACCGTACAGGGAGAGCCGATAGTAAAAAAATGCAATGTCTACCTGCCGGCCGGCTATGAGGAAAATGATAAAGACAGAAAATATAATGTACTCTACCTTCTCCATGGAGTGGGAGGAAGCCGCTTTGAATGGTTAAAGGGTGGCGGCTGGATTGATGGTAATTATGCCATCTGCAATATACTGGATAATCTGATTATGAATGGTGAGATAGAACCATTGATTGTCGTTTTCCCGGAGGGGAGGAGTTCCCATGACTGGGTAGATAATTCCTTCAGTGTTGACAGGACAAATATCCTGGGCTTTTATTATTTCGACTATGAGCTGAGATATGACCTGATCCCCTTCATTGAGAGCAATTTCAATACTTATGCCGATATAGCAGCTAAATCCCCTGAGGCCATTGAATATAGCCGGAAACACAGGGCGATTGCCGGCCTTTCCATGGGAGGAATGCAGGCTTAGGACCTGACTTTTGGCGGTTACAGGCAT
>JAAYLO010000153.1 GCA_012521855.1 Halanaerobiaceae bacterium | reverse complement strand
GTGTTGATATGAGTACAAAAGAAATCAGAAATTTTTGTTTAATTTCCCATGGTGGAGCGGGAAAAACTATACTGACAGAGAACATACTTAAGGTTGCCGGTGTAATCGATACAGTCGGATCTATCGAAAAAGGCAATACAAAATCAGATTTTACACCAGAAGAGAAAAATAATAAGCACTCAATAAACAATGCGTATTTTTCTTTTGACTGGAAAGGGAATAAGTTTAATCTTATAGATACCCCTGGATTTGCTGATTTCAGGGGAGAAGTTGCCAGTGCCTTAAGGATGGTAGAGAGTGCAGTACTCTTAATCGACGGGACAGCCGGGATTCAGGTAAACACAAATTATGTCTGGTCCATGGCTGAAAAAAATGAATTGCCCAGATTTGTCTTCGTGAACAAGATGGATCTGGACGGGGCTGATTTTGATAAAATTCTGGATGAACTGAGAAATACATTTAAAGGCAGTTTCCTGCCCGTTGTAGTCCCTGACGGTGCAGGAGAGAATTACAGGGGTGTCATTGATCTTCTGGCAGAAACAGCGTATCTTCTTGATGGTGACAAGGAGAAAAAGGCAGATCTGACTGATGAGCAGAAAGGGGCCCTGGAAGACGTCAAACAGGAGATGCTGGAATCCCTTGTAGAACTGGATGAAGCCCTGATGGAAAAATACTTTGCTGATGAAGAGATCAGCCATGAAGAACTGGTCAATGCCCTGGTTGGCGGTGTTGCCTCAGGTGAGATTATCCCCGTGTTCTCCGGCTCTGCCCTGAAGAATTCCGGTGTTGAGCTCTTCCTTGAATATATGCGGCTTCTGGTTCCTGCTCCCGGTAAAGATGGTGTTGTCCGGGGCAGCTGGAATGATGAGCCTGTTGAGATAGAAATAGGCGAAACCGAACCTGCCATAGCCCTTGTAGGTAAAATCATGGTTGACCCATATGTAGGAAAACTATCCATCTTCAAGGTCCTGTCAGGAACCTTTACCCGTGATAAAGAGGTTCAGATCACTAACAAAGGGATCAAGGTGAAATTAGGGAAGATTTACCGCTTAAATGGTGCTGAACAGAATGAGGCCAGTTCACTGGTTACAGGTGAGATTGGTGCTGTTGCCAAGATAGATGAACTCCAGACCTCTGATACAATGAGTGCCGGAGCAGATATAGTCCTGGATAAGATTGACTTCCCTGTTCCCATGTACTTCCAGGCCATTCATCCTGCGGATGGTACAGATGATGAGAAATTGTCAAATGCTATTTTCCGGATTCCGGAAGAAGATCCTACCTTTAAGGCTGAATATATCAAGGAGACAAAAGCGCTGACTGTAACAGGCATGGGTACTGTCCATCTGGATATAATCAAAAATATCTGTAAACGGAAATTCGATGTTTCCTTTACGACAAGTAATCCCAAAGTGGCCTATAAGGAAACTATTCAGAAAAAAGTGGAAGTTGAAGAAAAATACAAGAAACAGTCCGGTGGACGCGGCCAGTACGGCCATGTATTCTTGAGGCTTGAGCCATTAGCAAACGGCCAGGGATTTGAATTTGATGAAGAGATCTTTGGAGGGGCTATACCAAACCAGTATATACCTGCTGTAGAAAAGGGTATTATTGAGGCCAAGGAAGAAGGTGTAGTTGCCGGTTATCCGGTGGTAGATTTTAAGGCTGTTGTTTATGACGGCTCCTATCACCCTGTTGACTCCTCAGAAATGGCTTTCAAGATTGCTGCTTCCAAAGGCTTCAAAAAGGGTATGGAACAGGCTAATCCTGTATTACTGGAGCCCATTATGAATGTTGAGGTAACAGTCCCGGAAAGATTCATGGGTGATATTATGGGTGATCTGAACTCCAGGAGAGGCAGGATTCTTGGTATGGAGCCGAAAGGTGACCAGCAGGTCATCAAGGCAGAAGTACCGCAGAGTGAAATGTTCACCTATGCCATAGACCTGAAATCCATTACCGGCGGGTATGGCAGTTTTTCAATGGAATTCAGCCGTTATGAGAAACTACCGGAAAAATTACAGGAAGAAGTGATCAGCCAGCGTCAGGCTGAAGAGGCCTAAAGACCGGAGATATATACATCAGGGGCGGTTTGATTAAAACCGCCCTTTTTCATTTTTTACCCAGGTTTTTATTGAAAAACTTGTTATCAAGGGCTTTTTTTATTATAATAGGGGAGGATAAAAAGGCTCAGTTTTTTGATGGAAAAATTAAAATAGGTAGCCTGATTTGACTGCAGGCAGCAATTAAGTTATAATAATTTTGAATTTTACATGAAAAAATAATTTTAGTAAGGGAGGAGCAGATTTGAAGCAAGGAGAATATATCGAAAAGGCAAAGGAACATTTTGGAAGACTACTGGAACAACAATTTGCCAGGATAGAAAAGATGAAGGCAGAGAAGGATTTTATTGATTACAGCAGCCTGGACAGGATAATTATCGGGGTTGTCGGCGGAGACGGTATCGGCCCCTACATAACAAAAGAAGCACAGAAAATATTGGAGTTTTTGCTGGCTGAGGATATTAAAAAGGGAAAGATTGAAATAAGGGAAATTGATGGGCTGACCATAGAGAACAGGGCCAGATGTAATCAGGCAATACCGGAAGATATACTTGAAGAATTGAAGAAATGCCATGTTATCCTGAAAGGGCCTACCACCACTCCCCGGGCCGGAGATCCCTGGCCGAATATCGAGAGTGCCAATGTAGCCATGAGGAAAGAACTGGATCTCTTTGCAAATGTCCGCCCTGTCCAGATACCGGAAGAGGGTATAGACTGGGTCTTTTACCGTGAAAATACTGAAGGGGCCTATGCCCTTGGCAGTGACGGCATCATGGTCAATGAGGACCTGTCTGTTGATTTTACAGTGGCAACATATGAAGGTTCTTACCGTATTATAAAGGCTGCCTTTGAATATGCAAAAAAGAGCGGGAAAAACAGGGTCACTGTTGTGACCAAGGCCAATGTAGTCAAGACCACAGACGGCATGTTTCTGGATATTGCCAGGGAGATAGCAAAAGATTATCCAGAGGTTGAATGGGATGACTGGTATATTGATATAATGACGGCAAAACTGATCGATAAAAAGAGGAGACAGCAGTTCCGGGTCATCGTTCTGCCCAACCTCTACGGGGATATCCTGACAGATGAGGCAGCAGAGTTTCAGGGCGGTGTGGGAACTGCAGGCAGTGCCAATATCGGGAAAAGATATGCCATGTTTGAAGCCATTCATGGTTCTGCACCGAGAATGGTTGAAGAGGGCAGGGGCATTTACGCAGATCCCAGCAGTATAATCAGGGCTGCCGGGATGTTACTGGAACACATAGGATATACAGATGAAGCCTCAAGATTGCGGATGGCCCTGGATATCTGCGGTATATATGAAAAGAAACTCCTGATGACCGGCAGGGATACCGGTGCAACAGGAGCAGAATATGCAGAATATCTGATGGAAACACTGCGGGAAGCCTCTTTGAAGGAGAGATGGCAGGCCTTTAGTTCAAAAAAATAGT
This sequence comes from Halanaerobiaceae bacterium, assembly GCA_012521855.1. Lineage (GTDB taxonomy): Bacteria > Bacillota > Halanaerobiia > Halanaerobiales > DTU029 > JAAYLO01. Next base: position 732 of record JAAYLO010000153.1, on the reverse strand, counting down.
GTTTATATACTGGCGGGTAACTGTAAGGAGTCCCCTGCTCCTTACAGTTTTTTTTTAGATAATGGAAAAATTAAAATTTACCCTTGTAATTGAAAAAGAACTATGATATAATTTTTTTGTAATTATCTACTTATTTTCTGGCTAATTAAATATCAGGACAACAGGATATCAAGCAAAGATCAGCATAATCTTTACCTTGATATTTTTTATCCCTTTGATATTTATTTATGGTAAAACCGGTACCTGCAAAAAGTAATTTTTTCTAGTAATGGAAAAATTACTTTTATGTTCAGGAGGTGAAAACATATGAAAATTGCTGTATTGGGTGCTGGAAATGGCGGCCAGACCATGGCAGCTTATCTGGCCTTGAAAGGTTCTGAAGTTAATTTATATAACCGCACTCCGCTCAGGATTGAGGCGGTAAAAGAGACTGGGGGTATTTATCTTTCTGGAATTTTTGAAAGTTTTGGGAAATTAAACAGGGTTACTACTGATCTCGAAAAAGCAGTGAAAGATACTGAGTTCATTATGATTATCACTCCGGCCCTTGCCCATCGTTCCCTTGCCAGAGAACTGGCCTGGTGCCTGAAGGACGGCCAGAAGATTATATTACATCCAGGCCGGACCTGTGGTGCACTGGAATTTTATAATACACTTAAAAAACATCACTGCAAAGCAGATGTACAGATCCTGGAGACACAGACCTTTGTTTTTGCCAGCAGGGTCATCGGC
>JAAYLO010000152.1 GCA_012521855.1 Halanaerobiaceae bacterium | reverse complement strand
GCAGCTAATTACTTAAATTCTGAATGCAGGATAAAATTTTTGCCTGTTGAAATATATATTAAGTGTATATTTAGAAATATCAGTACAATAAATTTTCTGCTTTTTTAAGTCTGGAGGGAGACGGATATGTTTAAATGTGCAATAATCCAGAGCATGTCAGACTGTTCAATAAAAGAAGATTTGATAAAAATTAAGGAGCTGAAACTGATCAGTAAAATAGAAAACAGTCCTCTTCTGGTATTGCTTGGATATTACCCTGAAGATGATTTATCCGGAGCCGGTAATATAGTCAAAGGGGGGCTGGGAGAGGAATATTCTTTGCTTCTGGATCTGGCTTCAGGGATTGCCAGGGGGCATTCAGTTTACTTTTCACCGGGTGTTTTGCTGGAAGAAGAAGGGGGAGCCTTTTATTTCTCCAGCTTTTTATTTAATCCAGATGGTGAAATTATTCTGAAACAGCAGCAGCTCTATCCTGCCGGAAAGGTGAAATCATCCGGACCTGGAGATGATATGGGGGAGCCTGGAGGAAACTGCATAAAAGCAGCTAAAACAATTAACTATGCCGAAACAGAACTGGGGAAGATAGGCCTGATTTCAGGAAGAGACTGCTGGCACCCGGAGATAGGAAGGGTAATGGCACTTGAAAAAGTTGAGATAGTTCTTGCTGTTAACAGAATGGGCTTCAATGAGAGTTTCCCGGCTAATTGCTGGCAGCAGATGGCAGGTATCTGGTCACAGGTACAGCAGAATCAATTTATCGCACTGGAAGCGAGTTTGGGCGGACAGAATCTGGTTCACGGGCCCTGTGAAATAACCCCCTACAGGACCGGAATTCTGGCTCCAGTGGGAAAAGAGGAAAATGCCCGTAAGAAATCAATAGAACCCTACTTTGAGGATATTTCAGGTGTATACAGTGAAGTAGACGGTTTCAAAGTCATAACTGCTGAAATAGATATAAATGGACTGAAAAGAATTCAGAGTTCATATCCGCTTCTGAAACACCTTAACCCTTCCCTGTATTGTAAGGAGATGAGGGGGTGGAGAAGAATATGATCGACAGACTCAAAAACGATCTGTTCAAATTATATCTGGATTACAGGTATAGACCGGGCAGGCTGAAAAGATATATCATGAAAAGCAAAAAAGGATTGGAAGGGAAAAGATACGCTCTTTCCAGGAAGGATTATTCAGGAGTCAGGGTTGCTGCTATCCAGGTAAAGGCGGAATTATATAACAACCCCTTCCGCTTTGCTGATAAAATGGAAGAATTAGTGTTTAAGGCCAGTAGGGAAGGAGCAGAATTACTTGTTTTCCCGGAAGACAATCTGGTCCAGTTCCTGGGCTTCCTGCCCGGGATTACGGATATGGATAATACTGACACTGAAGAGGATGATGCTGCTGGTCTTGATGATATACTGGCTGAACTGGGTGAAGGTATCAGCATAGCTGATATACTTGCCTTTATCGGACCGGTTATCAAAAAAATCAGCCTGAGTATTTTTTCTGCCCTTGCCAGGAAGTACAGTGTCTACATTATGGCTGGCAGTGGACTGTTTCCCGGGAATACAAATACCGGTGCTGTTTATAATATCTCTTATTTATTTGGGCCTGATGGGACTCTGCTGGGCAGCCAGAAGAAAAACCATCTCCTGCCCATGGAAGGGGAGTGGGGGATAAAAGCCGGTGAGGAACTGGCTGTAGTATCCACCGCTATAGGAAGACTGGCCTTTCCTGTCTGTATGGATGCAACATATTTTGAGACCTTTCGGATTGCCTGTCAAAAGGAGGCGGATATTGTTATAATCCCCATTGCCAATCCGGATGCGGATTATAACTACTGGGCCGCCCTCCGGGGTATCTGGGGGAGGGTACAGGAAAGCCCTGTCTATGGTATAAAGAGTGCAATGGTTGGTGATTTCCTGGGATTTATATTAACAGGCCAGTCCGGGATATACGCCCCTATACCATTGACGGAAAATAAAGACGGAATACTTGCTGAATCCAGGTATCATGACCGGGAGGATATAGTATTCGCAGAACTTGATTTCAATAGTCTCAGAGAATACAGAAAGGAGTTGGGCAGAGAGGAAAACAGGGGTTTTGAAAAGAGGTATTTTCCTGTTATATATCAGCTTATTGAAGAATGATTGCTGGCTGGAGAGGATTGATATTTTTTAAGGAGTGATGGAAAGTGAAATTAAGGAATCAGCTCATGTATTCCAGTGCTTATCTGTCAGTAGCCCTGACAACCCAGACTCTGGTCACATGGTACTCATTTTATTACGCACCGCCGGATAAAGAGGGGTTTATCAGTATAGCCCTGATTGGTTATGCTCTTCTCATCGGAAGGATAGTTGATGCAGTTGCAGACCCTCTTGTTGCCTACTGGAGTGATAATTCGACACACAGGAGCGGGAGACGGATACCCTTCATAAAATATGGGTCTTTACCACTTGTATTAAGCTTTATTTTGATCTGGTTTCCTATAGTCGGAAGGCAGAGCATTTATAATTTCTATTATCTGGCAATCATGATGAGCACTTTTTTCTTTTTCTTCACAGTAGTTGTAGCACCATATCTGGCCCTATTGCCTGAGATAAGCCCTGATCCTGATGAAAGGATAACCGTCTCCACCTATCAAACAGTGGCCAATATCCTGGGACTGATAATGTCCTCAACACTGGCAGGTATTTTGATAAATAAGCATGGATACAGGATCATGGGGCCTGTACTGGGCCTTATTTCTCTCATCTTTTTTTACATGCCGGTATTGGCAGTTAAAGAAAAACAACATGTCCGGAGTACAGATGCTCCAGGTTTCCTGGAAAGCTGCCGGCTGGTCCTGAAAAACAGAAATTTTGTTTTTTATCAGATTGCTAATCTTTTACTCTGGTTTACCGTAAACATGCTGACTATAGCTGCCCCCTATATCGGAAGTGTTTTGATGGGGCTTGACGAACAGGGTTCAGGCCTGATGCTGGGCGGTACTTTCCTGGCTGCTGTAGCTGTATCTCCAGCGATAATGATTTTGAGCAAGAAATATGGAAAGAAAAAAATATTCAATATCAGCATGATACTGGCAGCTTTTATTCTTTCCCTGATTTACTTAATCGGGCGGCCATACCTCTTCTTTGATAAAGGATGGTTTGGCTTTGCGGTAGTAGCCCTTGCCGGGGTACCGATCAGTTCTATCTTTATTATCCCAAATGCCATTATCGCCGATATTACGGATCAGGATACATATGAAACCGGTCAGGAAAGACAGGCCATGTTTTTTGGTATTCAGGGTCTTGCCAACAAAATGGTTATTGGATTATCTTCCTGGTTTACCCTTTCAATATTATTTAACCTTTTTGGCTATAATAAGGCTGAGCCGGGCGGTATATATCTTACTGCTCCGATTGCAGGTATACTGTGTATTATAGCATTTTTAGCTTTCAATTACGGCTATGATCTTGATGAAGAACAGGTAAGGGAAATCAGGGAAAAAATTCAGTAAAAATAGGAACTTTCAAGGGAGATGATTGGCATGAAAAAACCCTTAACCGTTGCAGTAATAGGCGCGGGTAACCGGGGAGGCAGGGTTTATGGCGGCTATATCAAAAGGCACCAGGATATAATTCAGGCAGTGGCTGTTGCAGAGCCTGATCCGGTGAGGAGAAAGAGATTTGCTGAAGAACACGATATAAAGGATGAATATCAATTCCAGTCCTGGTTTGATTTGCTGGAAAGGGAGAGACTGGCGGATGGTATTATAATCGCTACCATGGATACAATGCATGTAGAGCCTGCCATAAAGGCCCTGGAAAAGGGATACAAAATACTTCTGGAAAAACCAATTGCTACAGACTGGCAGGAGACTAAAAGGCTTGCTGAAAAAGCCAGGGAACTGGATGGCAGGATACTTGTGGCACATGTTTTAAGATATACTCCCTTTTATACCAGGTTGAAAAAAATATTGTCAAAGGAGATCATTGGGGAAATACGTTTTATAGATCACCTGGAGAATATAGGTTATTATCACTTTGCACACAGTTATGTAAGGGGGAACTGGAGAAACACAGAAAAAGCTGCACCCATTATCCTGGCCAAGAGTTGTCATGATCTGGATCTGATATACTGGCTTACAGGGAGAAAGTGTAAGGAGTTGTCAAGTCATGCAACACTGGAGTATTTTACTGCTGATAATTTCCCGGATGGAGCTGCCGGCCGTTGTCTGGATTGTGCCATTGTGGAGGATTGTCCTTATGCTGCACAGAAGATATACCTTGGTGAAGATGAGGGATGGCCTGTATCTGTCATTACAGAGGATCTCTCCCGGGAGGGTAGAATAAAAGCCCTGAGAGAGGGCCCTTATGGCCGTTGTGTATATAAATGTGATAATAATGTCCCGGAGGTCCAGAGTGTCCGGATGACTCTGGAAGGCAATCTGGAAGTGAACTTTGCCCTGACTGCCTTTTCAGCCAGGATTACCAGAAAAACCATCTTTTATGGAAGTCTTGGTGAAATAAGGGCAGACTTTGAAGAAGGTGAAATAGTAATTGACAGATTTGGCAGAGAACCGGAGATAATCAGGGTAAGTGCACCCAATGAAGGCCATGGGGGCGGTGATGAAGGCCTGATGAATCATTTTGTTCAATTTCTTCAGGATTCCCATGTGAATACTGCATACAGCACCACTCTGGAAGATTCACTGGAAAGCCACAGAATAGCCTTTGCTGCAGAGAGAGCGCGTGAACATGGAGTAGTAGTTAAACTGGATAAATGATTTCCTCTATAGCAGAATTGCTCCTGCTTAAATTGTAATTGAGGAAGATCCCGTAAGAATCAGTCCCGGATTAATTAATCCGGGTTATTTTTTTTAAAAAGATAAAAGAAAAATGCTTTTATAAGAAGGACATTTTGCATAAATAGAGAAAAATATAAAGGGGAGATTACCATAAAAAGATAATGAAGAAAATAAAAGCCATAAAATGTCGAAATATTAAGAAAAAAAGAAAAAACCTTTGAGTTGTGACGAATTTGATAAATTATTTCAGGAAAGAGAGGTGATATTATTATTTAGTTATCTTCACATAATATTGTTATTTTGAAAGTCTTTATATACTTGTGATTTTGTTTTTGTACTATTTTGTTTTGTGAAGAAAAAACTAAAGAAGTAAGGAGAACTGAAAGATGGAGAAAACAAAATTTCAATCAAAAGTAAAAATGAAGAGTAGTTTGTTTTGGAAATTTTTTGGCGTATTGTTAATATGTATGTTAGTCCCGATGTTGATCAGTTTGTTTTCTTCAAGTTTTTTCGCCAGATTATATCTGGAAAATGAAGCCAGTGAATCTTTGTTGAACTGTGTTATTGAAAAAAACAATCAGATTGATCTCGGAATAAAACTGTTGGAAGAACAGGCTATAGAAATAGTTACACAGCCCTTCTTCATTCAGACACTTGAAGATGCCATGAGGACCAACAGGCTGGATCAAAGGAGAATAGACATCATATCAAAATATCTGGAACAGAAATTTGAGAGAGCAGAAGGCCTCTTAGAGAATTTGTTTTTGGTATATGAAGATACAGTGGTAGCAGATGGAGTAGGAGGTATTTCCGTCGGGTACAGGCAGCCTCCCGGAGAAGAACAACCTACAGAAGAGATAACATCAAGTGATTATTATCTTTCTGTGATAAATGAACCTGAACCGTCTCCAATTACCGGACAACCGGTTATTACAATCAGTGTAGGTCCGGTCCTGGGGCAAGAAAGGATGGCTTTTGCCCTTGGTATGCCTATACAGCTTATTGT
>JAAYLO010000151.1 GCA_012521855.1 Halanaerobiaceae bacterium | reverse complement strand
GGGCAGCCTGCTCAGATCATCTACACTATTTAAATCCTCAGGAAATACATTCATTTCCTGCATTATCCGCCGATAAAAAGGGACATTATAATAAACCCTTTCAACCATTTCCCGCAATTTTTGTCCCTGCCACTTCCTCATCTCTTCTCTGGGCATAGTCTCAAATTTCTCATTCCAGATCATTATATCCTCTCTCCTTAAACTATATATTAATTATAAATTTATTTTACTTATGCTTATATTAATTCAGTACGAAAATCTTTTTTCCTGCCTCCATAAAAAAATATCAGTTATTTTTTTGCATTTTTACGACCCCCTTACGGGGGCAAATAATTATTTATTCAGATTATAGATATCATCTCTAAAATGCACAGTCCCTTCTTCATCAACCCAGGCGGTCCAGTATACAATTACTATGGGGATGTGTTCAGTAAGATTTACCTGAAATAGCTCTCCCCTCTCAACAATTTCCATGGTTTTTTCCTGACTCCATTCCGGGTCTTTCTTTAAACAATACACGGCGAGTTCCAGTGCTCTTTCAGCCCTGATACATCCTGAACTAAAGGTCCTCTCCTGATAAGCAAAAAGTTCCCTGTGTGGTGTATCATGTAAATAAACCATATAAGGATTGGGAAAGATAAACTTTACTCTGCCCAATTCATTATCAGGCCCGGCCTTCTGCTCTAACATCAGGTTAAAATTACTATAATTATATTCAGCCCAATTCACCTCATCCGGGCGGAGTTCTTTTCTATTTGCATTCCAGCTGTCAAAAACCATTATATTTTTTCTTTCCAGATAGCCAGGATCATTTTTTATCAATGGCAGTACCTCATTAACTGCTTTCCTGACCGGTATTTTCCAGGTTGGATTAAATACAAGATATTCAATAGAACCTTTAAAAACAGGCGTCCTGGAAGTCTTTTTACCGACGATTACTTTCATCTCCAGAACCTGTTTCCCGTTTTCTATAACCCTCAATTTATACTCTGGAATATTTACCAGAATATAACGCTCAATATACCCGTCAAATAAATTGAAAACCCTTTCCTTTGCCAGCTCCAGTTCCCTTATTTTCCTGTCAACAGGGATATTAAGGGCAGCTATGGTCTGGGGACCTACAATCCCGTCTTCCTTCAGCCCATGCCTTGCCTGAAATTTCAGTACAGCTTCTTCCAGTTTTTCATCAAAAAAGTATTGACTCAGGGGATTTTTTTCATGCAGATCAGCTGTCACAGCAAGTCTTTCCCGTAATATTTTTATTTCATCAGCTGTATCTCCTTTTCTTAGAATAATATTGGCCGGTAAAACGGGCCAGCCTCCATTTTCCCCTATCTGCCGGTATCTTTTCAGGGCTGCTTCTATTCGTAAATAATTAAATAAATTCCAGGAATCACCTTTATATATATATTCCTCTTCAGCCTGAATTACTGATATTATTAAAAAAAAGAGAACAAATAAAACAGAAAGAATATTTTTGCCCTTTTTCAAAATTCTCGACCTCCATGTATTATTGTATGAACAAAAGGAAGTCAATATACTTGATATTCTAACCATATTTTATGTTATAACTCTACTGTATGTATAATAACATTTTTTGTGAAAGAATTACCAGCCATCTTTGAATTAAATATTCTGTTTATACATATTCTATATAAAGAAGGAGTGATAATAAATATATGAAACTAAAAGAGCTGATGACAACAGATGTTTATTCAGTTACTCCCGATTCCAGCATCAAAGAAACCGCTGAACTTATGCGTAAAATTAATGTAGGGTCAATTCCAGTATGTGAAGGAAGAAAACCTGTGGGAATAATAACTGACAGGGATATAGTGATCCGCAATGTAGCCGGAAACGGTAATCCCAATACACCGGTCAGACAGATTATGACAGAGAATCCGGTTTGCGGCACTCCCGAGATGTCTGATGACGAAGCTATGAACTTAATGGCTGAAAAACAAATTAGAAGATTACCGGTAGTTGAAGACGGCCAATTGGTAGGGATAGTCTCACTGGGAGACCTGGCTGTAAATGAAATGACAGATATGGAAGCAGCCAGGGCATTGACAGATATCTCCGTACCTTCTAAACCAAAAGGAATTCAGAAATAACTCATAAAGCCACCGCATGAAGATACTTCCAGTATAAAGCTTTTATTTCTTCATATACTAAAACTACTATCTCATAAAGGGGGAAAAAAAATGGGTTTAGGCCAAAAACGAAATACTCTGGTAAATCCATTGGCTGCACAGGCAATGGAAAAATTTAAGTATGAAGTTGCCAGTGAACTTGGTATCCAGATTCCACAGAGTGGTTATTATGGAAATATGACTACAAGAGATACCGGGGCTATTGGCGGCCACATGGTTAGAAAAATGGTTGAAGCCTATGAAAATTCATTAGCGGGACAATAAATCTGTTTTATAAAGGCCTTATTCAATTTATAGAAAATAATTAAGCCGGGGACTATCTCCGGCTTAATACTTTTCTTCATTTAAAATTACTTAATATCCAGAATATTATCCTTTATTAATTCTCTCCCATTTAAAAATATTTTATTACCCCGCAAAACTATTCTGCCTTCTACTTCCTGTATCTGACGATTATGGTAATACAGCAATTTTATACTATGCTGCTCCCTGCCGGCCTCTTTAATCAGATAATCAAGTCTCTCCAGCTGCTGCTCATCTAATAGCGGTTTTTTGAGATACTTTTCATGTTCGTATAGTTCCTCCAATTTCTCTCTGTGTTCTGTCAGCATCAATGATGTCCATTTAATATTCCCCCGGTCTTTAAGCATAAATAACATCCCCCTGTTCTTTATATCTGGGATATTATTATATCATACATTTGTTCGTTTGTTAATAGGTCCGCATGACTTTATTTATAGTTTCTATGACCAGACTTTCTCTAAATGGCTTGATAAGATATTCCTTTGCCCCGGCCTGAAGTGCTTCAATTATTATGCCCTGTTGTCCTATAGCACTACACATGATTATTCTGGCTTTATCATTAATAGCTAAAATATTTTTAACAGTTTCAATACCATTTATACCTGGCATCGTTATATCCATAGTAACAACATCAGGTTTCAGCTCTTTGTATTTTTCAATTGCGGTCCCGCCGTCTGCAGCCTCCCCTATTACCTCAAAACCTGCCTTTTCTAATATTTTCCTCAGGGTTCTTCTCATAAATGCAGAATCATCTACAATCAATATTCTTCCTGGCAATTTTCCTCCTCCTAAAAAGCAGTAATTAATTCTGCAATAGCCCGGCTGAATTAATATTAGTAATTTAGTCTGCTTTTCTCCCTTATTTTACAATATTCTACATCTATTATTTATTTCCTTCTTTTAATATAGCAAAAGTCCCTTTATATCATTAAAAAAAGTGGGTAATAACCCACTTTTTTTTGTATTCAGATTTTTGCCAGTACTCAGGTACCGGTTATTTACTATAATTACATTGCAGTATATCCGCCATCTACTGCAATAACTGCCCCTGTTACATAAGAAGACAAATCTGAGGCCAGCCACAGGCTTGCCTGCGCAATCTCTATTGATTGGGCAAATCTCCCTAACATACTTAATTTTTTTGCATATTGTTCCGGTTCAAAGCCAAAATGTTCCAGAGCTCCCCTCAGCATTGGTGTATCAACAGCCCCCGGGGCTATAGAATTAATGCGGATACCATAAGGCGAATAATCCATCGCACCACATTTCGTAAGTCCAATTACCCCGTGTTTTGCAGCAACATAGGCCGGAGTACCCGGCTGAGGACGAATCCCGCTGACAGATGAGATATTAATAATTGAACCGCCTTTTCCCTGTTTCATCATCTGCTGTAATTCAAACTTCATACATAATGCCACTCCCTTTAGATCTATTGCTATCACATTATCAAAAACATCTATATCCATATCAGCAATTGGTTTATCATCAGGGGTCCGGGCTGCGTTATTAACTGCTGCATCAAGACTACCATAGCTTTCAACTGCAAATTTAACCATATTTTCAACATCCACAGGATTAGAAACATCAGTTTTTATAAAAACAGCGTCCCCTCCATTATCACAAATCTTCCGGGTCTGCTCTTTTCCCAATTCTTCATTAATATCTGCTATAACAACTTTAACACCTGCTTCTGCAAATAATTCTGCTGTAGCTGCCCCCATTCCCATTGCTCCCCCTGTTATAATGGCAACCTTACCATGCAGTTTTATCACTCAAACCACTCCCTAATTTATTTTGTTATTTAAACAGAACACCAGACTGGCTAATCCAGGCAATAAATATTCTGAAGAAAGAATAATATCATCAGGTAATTTCAGGGATACAGGCGCAAAATTCCAGATCGCCCTAACTCCTGCCGCCACGAGCTTTTCTGCTATTTCCTGTGCGTCATCAGCAGGAACAGCTATTATTCCGACTTTAATATTTTTCTCTCGTATTACCTGTTCCATATCCTTAACACTCCTCACCATTATACCGCCTATAGTATTACCTATTTTTGCCAGGTCGCAGTCAAAGACCGCGTCAATATTGAGGCCCAGATCCCTGAAGTTTTTGTAATTTACCAGGGCTGTACCGAGATTTCCAGCTCCCACTAAAGCGATTTCCCATTTTTTTGTAAACCCTATAATCTCCTCCAGCTTTTTCTCCAGGTTCTCAATATCATAACCGACACCTTTGCAACCGAAATTTCCGAAATAGGATAAATCCTTTCTCACCTGTGCTGCAGACGCTCCGACTTCTCTACCCAGTTCATACGAAGAAATATGTCTGTTACTGCCGTTTCTATTAAGCAATCTTTTCAGATACATACAATAAATACTCAACCTTTCAATGGTAGCCTTGGAAATGATAGCCATCAATTCACCTCACAATTCCGGTATTTTTGCCATTATGAAATCCTGATACTGTCTCTTATACCACCTCCCTGAATTTATATATAGACAAAAGAAAAAGATCAGATTTTCAAGAATGCTCAATAAATGAGCTGTTCTCAAAAATACTGGTCTTCCGCAAGCTGCCCCGCAGGGCATCTCTAAGGCCTACCTGTTCTAAATATTTAATTCAGATATTGATCAAATACTGCCACAAGCATCCAGAAATCATTCTCAGCTTCAATATCGAAAATATGGTGTATAATTTTTGCTTCCAGTTTGTCCTCCAGATATTCTGCCAGTTCAGGCCAATACTCTGCCAGGACCTTAACACGTGCTTCTCTGATGATTTCCGGATTTATCTGGCTGATATATTTCTCTGTATCACTCAGGATACCTTCTCCCCTGCAAATAAGCATATCCTGAAAAATAAGTGCCTTAATTATCCTGGAACCTTTTCCTACTTTTTCTTTACTCCATTGCTGAGTATAGATAGTAGCGGGACAACAATTTCGGCTTGACTATAAACTGATGACTTAATTATTATTTTCACAAACTATATCACATCTATTTAAAGCATCCCATAACTCCGGCCTCTTCCCGGGTATATGACCTGTTGCCCGTAAAACATATTTATTTAAATGATATCTGTCCAGTACATATCTGGAGCAGGGTAACCAGTTGAG
>JAAYLO010000150.1 GCA_012521855.1 Halanaerobiaceae bacterium | reverse complement strand
GAATAATCCCTGGAGAGGAACACATTATCAGGACTGATAATAGCAAGAAATATAGAACAAAAACCATAATCATTGCCAGTGGAACGAAAAAGCACCGTCTGGGAATGAAACAGGAATACGTCCTTACTGGAAAGGGTGTTCATTATTGCACGATTTGTGACGGCTATTTATATAAAGGCAAAGCAGTTTTAGAAATTACTGAACTGGCTCTGGATGCTCTTTTTATCGAGATAGGCCTGGAGGTTAATTGTGATTTTGCCAGTAAGCTCCTTGAAACCAATAAAAACAAAGAAATTGTAATAAACAAAATAATAAAACCAGTGTAAAAGGCATCTGGGCAGCCGGTGATGTTACGGATATAAAAGATAAGCAAATTATTATTGTCGCTGCTGAGGGAGCTAAAACAGCTTTAAGGGTCAATGAGTATTTAAAAAATAGACATTAAGCAGGCCCTTATTTTAAAAAGTCAGAATTTTTCTTTATATGTCTTTGCTAATTTCAATTAATAATGGAATCAGGTAGTTTTTTGAGCTGAGAAAAATGAAGAAAAATATATACCATGGTCTGTGTCACATATGATAGATTTCTTTATTGAATTATACAAAAATGTATTGATTTTTAAGGCGTTTTTTGTTACACTTAAACGAACAGATGTTCTATCAATATATGGCAGCATTTATGAAAACAGTTTAGCTGGGCATTTATTTATTTTCAAAAATCCTTATAGAGAGGATAATTGTATTAATCACAATTTGAGAAGGATTATCAGCACATTTCGCGAATATATAAATTAGATTTCAAAGGAGGATAAACATAATGGTAAGTGCTTTAGCAGATAAATCAGATATACGAAAAAAAATTGTGGCATATCCATTTGTAAAATGGGCTGGTGGAAAAAGGCTGTTAATTAATGAATACCGCAAATATTTCCCGCTGAAAGGAAGTTATATCACATATTTTGAGCCATTTTTAGGTGGAGGAGCTGTTTTTTTTGATCTTCAACCAGAAAAAGCAATTTTAATGGATATAAATGAAGAACTAATTAATGCTTATAAAGTAATACAGAGTAATTTAGAAGGTTTGATTCTTGAATTAAAGCGGCATAAAGAAAACCATTGCGAAAAATATTACTATCAGGTAAGAAACTGGGACAGACTGCCTGATTATAAGGACAGGACACCTGAAGAAAAGGCAGGAAGATTTATATATCTTAATCGTACTTGTTTTAATGGTTTATACCGTGTAAATAGAAATGGTCATAATAATGTACCTATAGGAAGATATAAGAATCCTAAAATATTAGATAGAGAAAATTTAATAAATGTTCATGAATTGCTTGACGGAGATAAAGATATTAGGATAATAAATACGGATTATAAGGAGGTATTAAAGTATGCTGAGAAAGGAGATTTTGTATATTTTGATCCGCCCTACTATCCACTTGATGATACCTCTTTTACCAGCTATACAAAAAATGATTTTGGCCCTGAAGACCACGAAAAATTGGCAGAAGTTTTTATGGAATTACATAAGCGAGGATGTAAAGTCGCTTTGAGCAATTCAAGTGCTGAAGAGGTTTATAAATTGTATGATTATGATGGTATTGATATTATACCTTTATACGCAAGACGTAGTATTAACAGTAATTCCAATGGAAGGGGTTCTATAAAAGAATTACTTATTATTAATTACGGATCAGAACTTAAAAATAAGTGAGTGATATATTATGGGAAAAACAAAAAATGACGAAGCCTGGGAAAAATTGTTTGATGAACATGATATATTAAGTAAAGTAAATAGAAATGGACATTTTATTATTGATTCAGAACAGATAAAAAAATATAGAGAGAGCAGATTGATGACCAAGTTTGATCATAGTGTAAATTTACCAAAATTATTCAAGGATAATCAAATTAGTATACTACCAGTTACAAGAAGAAGTTATATTATTGGTCATTTTGAGAATTACCAAAAGGTTAAATACTTAAATGAAAAAAATATAAAACAAATGAGTTTTCCAGTATTTTTTGAGAGTATTGACTATAATAATATTTATTCTGAAAGTGCTGCAATAAACTGTGCTAATCTTGTTGGTATCATTGAGGATTTAGTAAATGAAGAGGCATTTTTAACTGTTTCAGGTAGAATGACAACAGATAAGTTTGATTTCAAAATAAGGACAATAGGCAGTTCTCTTTATGATGTTAATGTTGATAGAGCTCAGATTGAAATAGATGCCGGTTTTGAAACCAATAACTACTTTTTGCTTATTGAAGCGAAAAATACATCAGTTGATGATTTCTTAATTAGACAATTATATTACCCATATCGTTACTGGCAGAGCCAACTAAAAAAAGAAGTTATTCCTATTTTTATGACCTATTCTAATGATGTATTCAGTTTTTTTCTATATAGATTCAGCAAAAAGAATGAGTATAATTCTATAGAATTAATTGAGCAGAAACATTATAGCATTGAAACTGATAAGATAATAAAAGAAGATATTTATAATATATTCAAAAAGGCTGAAAGAGCTAGGGAACCGGAAATACCTTTTCCCCAGGCAGATAGTTTTTTCAGGGTAATTGACTTCATGGGATTATTATATGATGATGATATGACTAAAGAAGAATTAGCTTTAAATTATGAATTTGACATTCATAAAAGACAATTTGATTATTATATAAATGCTGCAAGATATTTAGGCCTGGTAGAAAGATATGAATCTAATACTGGAGAGACTACTTATAGATTAAGTGATAGAGGAAGAAATATTATGAGTAAACCACGCAAAGTGAAAAATCTTTTAATAGCAGAAACAATAATGGAACATGAGGTATTTTATAAGGCTATGGACATTTATTTCAATAAACATAGAATTCCCATAAAGGATGAAGTTGTTAAAATAATGAAAGATTGTTATGTATATAATGTTAATTATCCCTCCACTGTTGAAAGGAGAGCACAAACAGTAATTAAATGGATTGAATGGATTGTTTCTTTGACTGAAACCAATTTATTTAGCCAATAAGAATTTACAAAAGTATTTTTGTGGAAATGAATTGTTCATACTGATATGTGGTTGTTAAACCTGTACTCTTTAATATTAAATTAAGAATAAATAAAAATATTAAATCTTTAGTTCTATTTTTACAATGTCTAATAG
>JAAYLO010000149.1 GCA_012521855.1 Halanaerobiaceae bacterium | reverse complement strand
CCTCAATGTAATAATGGAAAAAATATATGCCTATTTCAAAAAAGATTCTTTACCAAAATTGAATAAAATTCTAAAAGAATGCGGTATTACTTACAATATAAAAGAAAATCTCAGCTTCATAAAAATCCGTTTCGATCAGCCGGAAAAGCTTTTGCTTGACATAATAAAGACTGTTGAAACACTCTCAAGAAACAACATCCCCTTTCTGGAACTTGGATAAAGCTCAAACAGGGTTTACATTATTATTGAAAATAAATATAAAGAAGAGTTTGCTTCTCATTTTGAATTTCTAATATAAAAAACTAGAGCTTTTATTATGCTCTAGTTTTTAATTTACAGCTGTATTTTATATTTAGATCAGGAATTTCCCATTTTCATATATCTTTTCACCATCTGCGTAGATTTCCCCTTCTTTCTTCATATCACAGAGCATGTCCCAGTGAATGGCGGATTTGTTCCTGCCTTCTGTCTCCGGATAACTGCTGCCAATGGCCAGATGTATGGTCCCGCCAATCTTTTCATCAAACAACATGTACCTGGAAAATGTCTCTATCCCGCTATTACAGCCTATTGCCAATTCTCCAACATATTTTGCCCCCTCATCACTGGACAAAAGGCTGTGGAGTAATTCCTCCCCCCTGGCTGCACTAGCTTTGACAACCCGTCCCTTTTCAAAGGTCAATCTAATGTCCTCTATCTCCTTTCCCTGATATATACCGGGAAAAGAAAAACGAATATACCCTTCAACAGAATCCTCTACAGGACCGGTAAAAACCTCTCCGCCGGGATAGTTTTCCTTACCCCGGTCAGCTACCCACTTGCGGCCCTTTACTGAACACTTCAAATCAGTATCCTGTGATTTAAAGTGAAGTTCTTCAACATTATTTAAATAATCTGCAATCCTCTTTAACTCCGCACCTAAGTTTTCCCAGAAACCGACTGGATCATCTTTATCAAGATGACAGGCTCTAAATACAAAATCCTCATATTCAGCAAGGGACATATTGGCTTCCTGGGCATCTGCGTGGGTTGGAAATTGACAGATATTCCACCTCAATTCTCCCCTGGCTGCCCTCTCCATGTAGATCTCCATCAGTTCCCTGTTGGCCAGGTTTCTTTTTTTAATCTTTTCTGGATCAACATTTGATAAAGATCTTGTATTATAATTCCCGATTATTCTTATCATGGCATCAACATTTTCATAGAGATATCTGGTAAAAGGCGAAGAATAATTAAGCTGTTCCTCTGAAGCGAGATTATAGAAAAGATTCTCCTGTTCCTCAAAATTTGCCAGTACAATGGGGTGTGCACCAGCCAGAAGAGCTTCCTGATAAACTGCCTTAATCAGGGGCTCAGCGACCATTGTGCCGCTTATTAAGAGTTCATCGCCCTTTTTCAGTTCCAGAGAATAGTTAACCAGCACTTCAGCATATTTCTTCATTATTGGATCAATCATTAGCTTCACTCCCTTAAATATTATTAAAATAATCTGCTCACCATATTCAGTAATAGGGGGCTGATATAAGTTTCTATCAGCGATGACAGCAGTAATAATACTGCCAGCACAAGCATTTCCAGCGAATATTTTAGTAAAAATTCTCCCTTTATAGCCAGCTTGCCACGGAAATAACTAAAAATACTCAAACTGATATAAATAGACAGGACAGCTGCTATAATATATACCGGAATAACCAGTAAATTTTGAGGGAATACTGCTGCCAGTGCTATCAAAATACCCCTGAAACTGTATTCACTTATCAAAAATCCAACAGTAAAGCCGAGAACAAAACCCTTAAAAAAAATGAGGATTGCAATCAGAGGCATCAAAATCATGGATAAACCAAAAGCCCAGATAATGAAAATACTCATGAGATTAAATCCTATACTGTCAGCCAGCAGAACTGTCTTCCTGTATTCAATCTCTCTGAATCCCTGCAGAAAGCCATTAAAATATGAAAAAACATCTTCTTTTGTACTATAGTCTACTGTTTTTACCGCAACAGCCCCAAAACTTATTCCCAGAATAAATATAACAAGGACAAAAGCAAAGATGGGGAGTTTGTCCTGAATATAAGCATTCATTTATCTCCTCCTGTAAAAAAGTAATTTTCTTATAATAAATTACTATTCATCAACAGGAGTGGATATACTTCTGTTTACTATTACATATTTAAAAAACCCTTATTCATGATTAATTGACAGATATACTGTGCACCATAAACATCTTCCATGGAATTTGAACTGGCTGCAACTACAGTGATGCCGCGTTTTAACTTTAAAGCACTATCTATAGCACGGTTTGCAGCCTCTTCTGCTGACAGATTTCCTTTCTTGTTATTTGTTCTGGCAATTGTTCCCGTTATTATATCAGCTGCTCCGTAATTATATGCAGCATCATAGGCAGTCCCCCCTGACGGGCTCACAATAATCATCACCTTGTCTTTTAAATCAGTCAATTCAACTACTTCTCTTCCGATATTTGGTATAATCTCATGGATTTCAGCACCGGCCCTTTCAACCCCTTTTATGACCTGTTGGATTTCCTTTAAACGGAGCTCTTCTTTTTCAATAAGTCTCGGCTCAGCTGCTATAACAACTCCTGTATTGCACTTCAGGGCCTTTTTCCCTCCATAATATCCAATCTTTTCAGGATTGACTGTAACCGGTACTGAGCAGTTGTCCGGACTGGCCCCCAGTACAGCCAGAGCTCCTGCCTCAAGGGCTGCCTCTGCAGTTGTAGACATATCGATAACATCAACTATTACGATGACATCACCCTGTCTGGCAGCCTGGGCAGCACCGGAAGCATTGTAGGTAGTATTCAGTGTTTTAACCCATAACTTTACCATAATGGCCACCTCCACCATTTTCAATCTCCAATTCTCCCCTGCGTCCCTGAGTAATCATATCAGCTATTTTATGGTTAACCACCTGTAACAGCTCTTTTTCTGTTACCCGGTGGATTATATTCATTTCAGTCCTGAATCTGGCCAGTAAAGATTGATAGGTTTTTTCTCCTATACCAGGCAGATCCCTTAAGGGTACCTGATGAATATATTCAGCTCTATGCTCTGGTGAAATGGAATTCTCCCTGCTTTTTATCTGTAAAATACGGTCTTTTACACCCCTGACAACTTTCCCGCTTTGGCAATAAGGGCATTTCAGTTCAGTATATTCCTGAGAAAAGCTTTTATTACAATTTTCGCAAAATGAACTATAATATTTCCCCATCCTGGGATCCAGGCCGTAATTGGCGGTAATTTCCCGTCCTTCTTCTCTATTCAATACCTTGACAAATCCACTGTAATTCAGTTCTTTAAGCTTCATGGCATTATATGCCCTGGCAATGTTGGCAAGGGAATGGGCATCAGAATTACTTAAAAATGTCTTCTCCTCCAGTTCAGAAAGATGATCTGCCAGATAGGTATCTGCACTGAGTCCCAATTCCACTGCCGGTATTTTGTCCCATTCACTGTCTGTAAACAGCTCCTGATAAGTACGGCAAGCCCGTCCGTAAAAGCCCTTATGCGGCGTAAAGACATGAGCAGGCACCAGAATACTGCCATTATACTCCACAATCTTCAGTAACTCCCTGCCGGAAAGGCCTGTGGACTGTGAACTCAGATGAATATTGGAAATATATTTTTCCATGATATGACTGAACTCTTTAATGTTTTTCAGATATGGAAAATAGGCCAGATAATGTGCCTGGCCGCCATTATCTTCTCTGCTTTCTATCTCTGCTCCCAGAACAACCAGGAGACCTCCGTATTTAATTCCTCCTTCCTTTAACTCCTCCATTTCCCCATCTTCAAGCATTTTTTCTATGTCTCTAATAACATGCGGCGAGGCAGAATCTATTATTCCAATCATATCTAAACCTTTATTATAGCGGGATTCCTTTAAAATATTGCTGAAATTAAGCTTCCTTGAAGCAGTAATCTTCACTGCCTTTCCATTATTCCCTGCTCCGATATGGATATGTAGATCAGCATAAATATCTTTATACATCCCAATCCCCTGCCAGGTAATAAAGAAGGCCGATTATTGTTTTACTGTCTTTAATCTTACCGGTATTAATAAAGAGAAGAATATCCTCCTTTTTCAGGTAATGAACACTTATGACCTCGTCCTCATCCGGGGATGCCTCTGCCCCTTTCAGGTCTGTCGCATAGTATAAATGTAAAAGTTCATTACTATATCCAGGTGTTGTATAAAAAGAAAACAGATATTCAATCTTACCGGCCTGATATCCGGTTTCTTCAAGAAGTTCCCTTTCAGCACAGATTACCGGCTCTTCTTCTTCTTCCAGTTTCCCGGCTGGAAGCTCTAAAAGGTTCTCTTCAGGGGCTTTCCTGTACTGTTCAACCAGAAGAATCTTTTTATCATCTGTTACCGCAATTATGGTTACACCTCCAGGATGTTCAACTATCTCCCGGCCGGATTTTTTACCAGCTGGAATGATCACCTCATCATATCTCACCTTTATTATTTTCCCCTTATAAATTTCCTTACTGGCAATCGTTCTTTCTTCATATTCCACAGCAAAATATCCTCCCTGTATTTACCTATATTTTATAGACTGCTAATCCAGCAGTGGCAAAAAAAAGCGGATCATCTTTCAATTCCCTTCCCATGCTGCTAAAGGGAAACAATGAATCCATCAGGATGCTTTGAACTTCATCTGTCTTATAATAATCAAGATTATGTTTTTCTTCCAATCCTGTTTCAGAACAGATTTTTCTGAGCACCGGATTATCCGGAACAGCTATTTCCACCGGATCTGTAATCAATTCACTCAAAAGGGTAATGGTATGATGACTCAGAACAGAATGCCTCTTTCTTTTCTCTGCAAAACTGATTCTGGGTACAATTATAGATTTACCCTTCAAGATACGTACTGCCTTTTCTATAAAGGCATTTTCAACACCGCTGAAACCATACTTTGTTGAAGTTCCAACAATGCCCGGTCCAATACCGGCAACTATCAGATCTGCCCCGGCAGCCCTGTCAGCTGCAGCCAGGGCTGTAAATATATTGACAGTTTCATACTCTCCCCCAAAGGCATTACCATAGGTAATGGTACTGTCGAGATATCCTCTTTTTTCTAACTCCCTTACCTGTTCACTGAAATCAAGAGCCAGGCTGCCGCCTTCACTCATAATATAAACTGCTTTTTTCCCTCTATAAAAGTATTTATATGTAATAAGAACCGGTGCCAGAAGACTATGTAAGGGAATGATTACAACTGCTTTTCCCCTCAGATTATCAAAATCCTTCAACAGTTCATGATAAGGACTCCCCTCCTCCTCGGCACAGAGCGTCCGTAATTGCAGAGGGGTATACCTCATTTTCATGATATGCCCTGTATTCATATCAGGGCAGACAGGGCTCTTCCCCTGGTTATCCAGGTTCAGGTAGACAAAATGGTATCCCCCTGTACCAAGTTTCAGCCTGACGGCTGTAGTATTTAAGACAACCTGGTCTCCAACTTTCACCGGTCCGGTAATATAATTATAATTTACGGCTTTACAGCTCTCTCTTCCCTGTATCTTAACCATGATAAAGGAAAGATGCTTCTTTTCTTCAATTATCTTGATAACCCTTCCCTGTTCCAATGAAAGTTCATACATGAGTCTTTATTCCTTCATAGTTAATAGATTTATTATAACTTCAGTTACCAGGTAAAGGTTTTCTATCTTTACCCTTTCATCGGTACTGTGGACATTCTCCATTCCTACAGCCAGATTCAAAGTAGCCAGCCCCCTGCTGTTAAAGATATTGGCATCACTTCCACCGCCGCTGCTGGCTAAACTACTTTTCAGCTTCATTTTTCTAAAAATCCTTTCAGTAATACTTATTATATCACTTTCCGGAGAAATTGCAAAAGAATCATAGAGTCTTTCAATATCATAAGAGGCCTTTCCCCTATACTTCTTACAGGCCTGTTCTATGACCTCTGTCATATTTTCTTTCTGTTTCAGCAGTTTTTCCTCCGAATGGCTCCTGATCTCTCCTTCCAATTCGACCAGATCAGGAACTATATTACTGGCCCTTCCTCCTTTAATTACACCGATATTGGCTGTGGTCTCCTCATCGATCTGCCCCAGTTTCATATTTGATATAGCTATACTGGCTATTTTTATAGCATTTATTCCTCCGCCCGGATTCATACCGGCATGTGCTGCCTTACCGGATATACGAACATTGAATTTGTATTGGGCAGGAGCCCTATTTATAATCGTGCCGATTTCTCCATCAGCATCAAAAACAAAACCATATTCCAGGCCGCTGTATTCCTCCGGGTCCAGCTGTTTTGCACCCAATAACCCGGCCTCTTCTGCTACAGTGAAAATCACCCGGAAAGGCCTGTGTTCAAGCCCGCTCTCCTTAAGGACCTTTATTGCCTCTACAATTGCGGAAACACCGATCAGGTCATCACCGGCAAGAACAGTATTTCCTTTACTCTCAATATATTCCCCCTGTATAAAAGGAATTATTCCCCGGCCCGGCTCTACCCGGTCCAGGTGTGCAGATAAGAGAAGGGCCTTTTCTTCTTTATCTCCAGAAATATCAATGATCAGATTTCCCGCATTCCCGCCGATGAATTCTCCAGCATTGTCTTCCCGGACCTCCAGACCAGTCAAAGCCATTTCTTTTTTTATCCTGTCTGCCAGACCCCTTTCCTCTCTGGAAACACTATCTATTCTGGCACACTCCATAAAAAAATCCAGTAATCGTTTCCTGTTGATCAATTCAGAAATTTTCTCCCTCACAATCAGCACCCCTGTTTTAAGTTTTTAGCCTTTATTAAATAATGTTCAATGAAAAGCAAATATCTCCTTCAATTTTGCTGTCAAATATTATTCCAATAAACACAAGATAAAAACAAAAAACCGGATATAGAAACTATATCCGGTTTAAAACTATAATATTCTTTATATTTTTTTATCTTTACGGCCTTATTTTATTGATATATTCTGCTCCCTTTTCCAGGGCCCTTTTGTTAAGTTCAATCAAATCCTGCCATTTTTCCGAAATTATTTCCTTCAGTGATTCCTTTACAGCATCCAGTGAGATAAACCGCCTTTTTGCCAGATAAGAACCCAGTATGACCATATTCCCCACTTTATCATTCCCTATATCAGCAGCAAGCTCATTAACAGGTATTTCATTAAGATTTTTGTCTTCAGCATCAACCTTATTTTGTATTAGTGAGGAATTATAATATATTGAACCGTTTTTTTTGACCCTTGACAGGAATTTATGCAGGGAAGGATAATTCATGGCAATAAGGGTATCCGGCCTGTAAGATAATGGTGATGCTATCTTCTCAGTAGAGATGATAACCGTACAATTAGCAGTCCCGCCTCTCATCTCAGGGCCGTAGGAGGGCAGCCAGGAAACCTCGTATCCCTCTTTCATCCCTGCAAATGCCAGTAATTTCCCCATTAACATAATACCCTGTCCTCCAAAACCAGCCATGATAATCTCTTCTCTCATTTATTCAACCTCCTTGTAAGTACCAGGAGGAAAATATTTTGTCATTTCCTCCCCAGCAAAACGAAGTGCCTCTACCGGCTTCATACCCCAGTTGGTGGGACAGGTAGATAAAAACTCTACCAGTGAAAAACCCTTTCCATCCAGCTGGTATTGAAAAGATGTTTTTACAGCCCTTTTCGCCTTCATGATATGGGCAGGATTGTGGACAGAAACACGGGCAATAAAAACACTGCCCTCAAGTATACTTAAGAGCTCAGAAATCTTTAAGGGATAACCTGAGCTTTCAACAGACCTTCCCAGCGGAGAAGTAGTGGTCCTCTGTCCGGTCAAAGTTGTAGGGGCCATCTGTCCTCCGGTCATACCATAGACAGCATTATTTATAAAGAAAACACTGATCTTCTCACCCCTGTTGGCAGCATGGATAATCTCGGCAGTACCTATTGAAGCCAGGTCGCCGTCACCCTGGTACGTAAAGACCACCCTGTCAGGATGTACCCTCTTGATACCTGTTGCAACAGCAGGAGCCCTGCCATGGGAAGCCTCCTGCATGTCCAGATTGAAATATTCATAAGCCAGGACTGCACAGCCCACAGGAGCAACACCGATAGTCTTCTCCCTGATCTCCAGTTCATCAATTACCTCTGCTATCAAACGATGGATAAGGCCGTGAGTACAGCCCGGACAATAATGAAATTCTTTTCCGGTCAGACTCTCAGGATAAGCAGCAGTCAGCTTCAATGCCCTCACCTCTCCTCATAAGCTCAATACTCTCCAGAATCTCATCCACCAGGGGGAGGATCCCGCCTGTTCTGCCGTAAAAACAAACAGGCCTTTTGCCATTAAGGGCCAGTTTAAGATCTTCAATCATCTGTCCAAGACTCATTTCTACCACCAGATAAGTCCTGGTCTTTGCAATGGTTGACCTGATAATTTTTTCAGGAAAGGGGAAAAGGCTTACCGGCCTTATCAGTCCAACCCTTATTCCCTTTTTCCGTGCTTCATCTACAGCACTTCTGGAGATACGGGCACTGGTTCCATAGGCTACGACAGCATATTCAGCATCATCCATTTTATATAATTCTGCCCTGGCCTCCCGTTCCCGCATCAGATCATACTTTGCCTTCAATTTTAGATTGTGTTCTTCCAGTTTCACTGCATCAAGAAAAAGTGAATTAATTATATTTGGTTCACGGTTAACCGCACCGTCTGTTGCCCACTCTTTTTCCTTCAATTCTTCCAGTTTTACAGGCTCTCTCAGGACCACTCCTTCCATCATCTGGCCTATTACCCCGTCACCCAGAATCATTACAGGATTACGGTAATAATCAGCAATCTCAAAAGCCTCCATTGTGAGGTCAAAAGCCTCCTGTACTGAGGCAGGAGCCAGTACAGTCATATGATAATCACCATGGCCCCCGCCCTTGACGGCCTGAAAATAATCAGCCTGTGAAGGCTGAATCCCGCCAAGACCGGGACCGCCCCTCATCATATTTACAATTACACAGGGTAATTCTGCAGCAGCAATATATGAAATCCCCTCCATCTTCAGGCTTATTCCAGGGCTTGAAGAAGAGGTCATCACCCTGGCACCGGCACCGGCAGCACCATAAACCATATTGATGGCAGAAACTTCACTCTCTGCCTGCAAAAAGACCCCGCCATACTGAGGCAAATGCAATGCCATATATTCCGGTATCTCATTCTGGGGGGTTATCGGGTAACCAAAGAAATACCGGCAGCCAGCCCTGATGGCGGCCTCAGCAATAGCCTCATTACCCTTCATCAATCTTTTTTCCATAAAATCTGACTCCTTTCAGATAGCCGCACAGACAACTCAACAAGTTTTATAAACTGTCATTACCAGATCAGGACAGACCAGTGCACAGATCCCGCAGCCTGTGCATTTAGACTGATCACTGATCATTACCGGATGATATCCCTTCCCGTTTATTTCACCAGACAATTCCAGGAGATGCTCAGGACAGAAACATATACATATTTCACAGGCCTTACACCTCTCCTTATTAATGACAATTTTTTCTGATTCCATATTTTACTCCTTTCATAAATGTGCAGAAGTATATACTAAGTTTTGATACCTTATCATAATATCTATTATTAATATCAGCTATTAGTACCTGGTACTAATTATTATATTCTGGATGAATTTTATTATTCCTTTTTTTTATTTAAAAAAAATAAAAAAAGAGCTGTTTCATTTTAAAACAGCCCATTAAAATATATACATTAGCTTTATCTCCATCATTTCCTATATGCATTTTTTGATTAATATATTCTGTAATTACCTGATAAAGCCAGCAGAGCAAAGAAATAGAGGCAGTTGTCATAATACCTCCTCTGGTCACTCCTTAAGGGAGTGTTCCAGAACCTCTCTACACTGGCTCTGGCTGCCGGACCGTCTGCTGCCAGGGAGGCTGCCGCATTTGTGGCAATCAGGCCTACATCATGGACATATTCAGGTTTATCCAGCGGCCTGCCGTCTATCGTATATCTGGTAAAGTCCTCCCTATCGATTTTGATGAAAAAGTTCTGGATCCTGTTGGCGATATCCTTCTGTCCCTCATCTATCCTGAACCACTCATAATCAAGGCCGATATTTAAAGCTACCCGGTAGGAATCACTATAGAAATCCCCATGACCGTGGCCTGTCTCAGGCGTACCGTCATAATGGGCATACTCAGGGGCCAGTCCTGTTACCGGGTGGCAGGCTTTATGGAGATATTTCCTGCTGGCCTTTGCTGCCTCTGCCCAGAACTCACTGTCTTCCGGGTTGCCCCAGCGGGAAAACAATTCATAGAAATGCGGTAAATGATAGGATGGGTCAGTAAATTCGGCCTCAGGGATGAATTTTATTAATTTGTTCTCCGGGTTCCACATTGGATCACCGGGATTTCCACCCTCTCCTTTATGGACAACCTCATGCAGTATTTCTTTCGCCTGGACACTGTAGTTAAAGGGCTCCTCCCCATCACCCCAACGGTGTGAGGCAAATAATAAGGCCATGGCGAAATACTCCTCACCATCAGGTGCAGGACCCTGGAAATTCCTTGTTCCATCCAGTTTGCAGGACCAGGCAAAATAACCTTTGTATCTCCCTTCAGAATGCCACATATAGGTCTTTGTCCATATCCACAGGCGGTCAAAAGTCTCTTTATCATCCATCTGAACAGCCATCATCATACCATAGGACATTCCCTCTGTCCTGACATCATTATTACCGGTATCGGTAATATAGCCCATATCAGGACCTGCGTGATTATAAAACCTGATCCCGTCATCACCAAAAAACAGCTCTTCATAGGTTTTTTTTACTTTTTCTTCAACCTCCTTCTCCGGATAACCATATTCATTCAATAGATTTCTGTATTTTCCTGTAAAAAAGGCTCCTTTGTTCTCCTGCATGTTTGTTATTCCTCCTTTTTATGATAAAAACTTTCCGGGGGACCCAGAAAAGATGTTTTTTCCCCGCCCAGATCAATTACAATTTTCTGTATCACTACACCAGGATCTATCATCCCGATCCGCAGAGTGTGACAGCCGGGTATGTCAATCTGATGAAAGGAGACTGTTTTATGCACATTTTCCACCACACCTTCAGCCCAGTATCTGCAGCTATGATGTGCATCATATTCTTTCGGAAATGTGTCGACAACCACGGGCTCTTTCCCGTCAAAAGAAGCTGAATAACACAGACCGTATTTACGGTTTGTATTCAGGCCAGGTGAAGTATATACAGTCAATTTTGTTTTACCCGGTGTAAAAATATACAGCCTGTATTCCAGAAATGGTGCCTTTGCTGGATCTGTTATTCTATCTGAAGCGGATGGGACAATATACATTGCAGAAAGGGTCCTTCCATAGTCAGGAAAGAGCTCCCAGTCTGTTTCATTATAATCTTTTTTTCTGTAATAATGTTCTGCTTCAATTGCGATGTATCCATTACTCTCCACAAAGGTCATTTCATCAAGTTCCTCCGGCAGAGGGTGGACAGGATTAAAAACCCTGACAAGGATACTCTGCTCTGTTCCTGCACCGGATACAGTGAATTCACCCCTGATATCTTCACCCTGTCCTACAGTTTCCCAATCTATACTGACCAGTATTCTCTCTTCTTTTTCCACAACACCTTCTCTGCTGCTGAATTTTATCCAGGGATCCCGGCAGCTAATACTATATGTAAAAGGATCGGTTCTACGGTTAAATATTTCTATATAATAATCCCCCTGGCCATACCTGCTGAATACAGGCAGTATACCGCTTTCTCCCTCCATGAGAGCCCTTTCAGAGCCCTCTATATAGATACCCATTTCTGAACCCTTTTTTATCTTAATTTTCTTTACTTCAGGCATGGTGTTTTTCTCCGGCCCGCGCCAGTTGGATTTTCCAATATGAGGCTGGAGCATCATTCCATCCCATTTCCCTCCGGATAGAATTTTATTGTAGTAATGGGTATCTGCTGCCTCCTCATCAAAAATCCTTCTACATAATTCTGCATAATCATTTGTCATTACCCTGCCCTGTTTTGCATAAAAGCCGTTTTTAGCAGCAGATATATATAGATATACTATATTCCTGCTGGCCCTTGCCGGATACAGTACCATCTGAAAGAAGGCGTCCTTCTCCTCTTCTTCAATATCTTTATATATCCTTTCTGCCAGATCTTTTATTTCATCAAATTCCCTTAAAACTCTCTCAGCTTCCCGGTAATTGATAAGACTGAAGGTCCTCTCGTCTACCATTTCAGGCTTTATCCGGCCATTGTATTTGGTGTACTTAAGGAGTATATCTGCTATCTCCCCCCTGTACCTACCGCCAAATTGCTCCTCAACCCAGTTTTCAGTAAATTCCCTGATATTATCTGCAGTCCATCTGTTGATATCCCAGGCTGTCTCCAGGATAAAATCTATCGGCAATTCCATCGGTTTCAAATCACCTACATTGACTATCCATATCCTGTCTACTCCATGATCATAGGCCATGCGCATCTGTTCCTGGATTTTCGGTAAAGGGACTGTATTGATCCACTGATATGATTTGGGGGCACCTACATAATCAAAATGATAATAGATACCGTAACCGCCTGGACGGTCTCTCTCTTCCCTGTCCGGCAGTATCCTGATATTACCGTAATTATCATCAGCAAGCAGCAGGGTAATATCTTCAGGAATCTTGAGGCCTTTTTCATAAAAAGCCTGTACTTCCTTATATAATGCCAGCATCTGAGGTACAGTACTGGCATCTTTATTGTATAATCTCTTGATTATCTCTCTCTGGACATGAATGACCCTTTCCAGGAGTGCTTTCTTTTCTTCAAAAGAACCCCCGTCTTCCATGGCTTCATCACCATCTCCGCGCATACCCACTGTGATAATCCCCTCATAGTCCTTTACTCTTTCTAAGCCCTCCTCCCAGAACCGGCAGATATTCTCCCTGTTAGTCCTGTAATTCCATTTACCCTTATCAGCCATACCCCACTCGGTCTAGCTTCTCATCATGGGTTCATGGTTGGAGATACCCATCACAGTACCATATTTATCTGCCATGACGGGATTGAGGGGATCCTCTTTATTAAAACCCCTGGGTAATCACAT
>JAAYLO010000148.1 GCA_012521855.1 Halanaerobiaceae bacterium | reverse complement strand
ACATAATAATTGTAGGGTGCTTATAAATAGGATTTTCGAACATATAAGATTCAGGTTGTATGAAAATACATACTAGTAAATATAAAGTATCTGTATAATGTTTTACTATATTTTCAATTTAGCCCCCGGACAGAATATGAATATTTATATATTATCGTTTTTTTTTCTTATAGAATAGAGATTGATACAGTTCTATTTTTTGTACATGTTTATGAAATGGCCAGTAAGGAGATAAATCTATCATTTCTACAGGCTCTAATTCTTACTTCATATACTGTACTTTTGATTTCTTCCCATAAAAAATGCCTCCTGGAGATAATCTAATTTTAATTAATTAGTCTATCTGCACTGGAGGCACCATATCAATGGTCATCCTTTTTGAAAATGTTTTCCCTACTGAACATGCTGCGGAATACAGAGGAACATTTTTTATATTCTTTAGCCAGTTCTCTGGTAGTTTCCTTATCTATACCTGATATTATCAGTTCTCTGCTAAAAGCCCTTACACCCTGACGACGTCTGAGATAAAGGGAAGGTAATGTTACTAAAAATTTACCAGTAAAGAGGAATAATTTCAGGGTTATACTCAGTATCTTCATGTTTCATTAATTACCGAAATTTTTCGGGATTACATCTTTGATGGTATTAAGATAGTCTTTGGCCATCTTCAGGGCTTCATCAGCAGGTATTCCGGAATCAACCAATTCTTTATACATTGCTGCAATTGCCTTGCCCACCTGTTTTCCGCTTTCTTCAGAGTAGAATGAAATCATTATATCCTTGATCATTCTGGGTATCTTTTCGGACACAGTATCCAGTAATTGGGATAATTCATTTACTGGAATTTCTTCACTCATAAAATCAACTCCTTTTTTATTTTTTTAACATTTTAAACAGTGGAGAACATATCTTTGGCATGAAGAGCCTTAAGATTTTCTCTGTGACTAAATTACCGATATCCATCCGGGCCAGATTTTCCTTCACTGCCCTTAACCTGATTTCCTGATAGATTCTGTCCTTTACATTCCGGTCAAGTGTAAGGTTGGTGTCTCTCAGTTTTCGTGAAAATTCCAGTTCCTCCTTTAGCCTTTTACGGAAGCCTCCATCTTTAAGCATCAGATCATATAGTTCCATTTTTTCTTCCACCGACAGATCATTCTGGATATATTTAATTATTAAATCTTCCCTGACATGATTCATCCAGCTCCCTCCTTTAGACAATCCTTGAGCTCCTTCCTGGCATGATATGCCTTGCTTTTTATGGTTCCTTCCGGTAGATTCATTATCTCTGCAAGCTCACTATATTTTAGCTGAAGGACATAAAGGCCATAGAGAATCTGTCTATCTTCCCCGGGAAGCTTTTGAAGGATTTCTTCCAGGAAGAGGGTACTTTCAGGTAAAGGATCAATGGAAGGTTCTGCCTCTTTTTCTGCCAAATCTGGAAGGGTTTCTTTGCTTACTTTGCGTATTTTATCCACCATCTTATTATGGGCGATGGAGAGAATCCAGGACTTAATTGAGTCTTTTTTCTTCAGCTCTGGAAGATTTCTGTATACTGCATAGAATGTTTCCTGGAGGATATCTTCAATTAGATAGCTATCTTTTAATCTCTGGCGGAGATAATTGAAGACAATATCTACATATTCATTATAGACTTCTTCAAACACCATCTTCATCAACCCTTCCATATATATAGTCGTAAAAAGTCAGCAAAGGGTTTAATTTTCATGAAAATTATCCAGTTAAAGCAGGAAATATGGGTAAAAAAAGGAATATATAAAAGATAATTTATAATATGGCAGGAAGGAATAGCTCCCTGCAAAAAAGGAAGAGGAGATAGAAATGTATGAACTAAGTAAACTAAAATTGCTTGCCCGCGGAGGACAGGCAGAAATATATGAAATTGACAGTGATAAAATATTGAGGGTATTAATGAATAAGGAGTATGCTGAACAGATGAAAGCTGAGTTCTCCATTATGCAGAAACTGAAAGATAAAGGGAAAAATGTGCCGGAGGCATATGAGTATTTAATTATAGATGGCAGGCCTGCAATAGTTATGCAGCGGATTGCAGGCATAAGTATGGCTGAAATGATTGGAAGGAATATTTTCAATTTATATAAGTATGCTGATAAGCTGGCCCAACTTCATCTTGACCTGCTAGATTCTTCAATGGAAGAGGGGTTGATGTCAGTAAAGGAAAGGGCTTCATTCCTGATACCGGAAACAGAAATGCTCAGTGCTGATCAAAAGAATTTCATCCTGAAATTGCTGGAGGAGTTAGACGATGGGAAAGAACTCTGCCATGGAGACTTTCATCCCGGTAATATCCTTGTTTCAGAAGGTAAATATTATATCATAGACTGGCTGAGTGCTGAATCAGGTCCGGAGATTGCTGATATAGCCCATACATATTTACTTCTCAGGAACACTCCAAGACTTCCGGGTACTTCATCTATACAGTATTATGCCATGAGACCTTTTATAAGGGTACTGGCAGTAGATATCTGAAAACCTGTCATCAATTATCTCCCTTTGATTGGGGTGAGTTTTCCCGCTGGCTTATAGTGCGGGCTGCAGAAAGAATATATTATGGTTTGCCATCAGAAAAAGCATACTTACTCAATTTCATAGATGGATGCATGAAAGAAGCTTCAGCAGGCAAGTTAAATACAGTGTGGAAAAAGCTTTAACAGGTGATGGTGTTATAATTGTTTTAAAGGCACTGAAAAAATACTTATACATACATTTTAAGTTAATTATACTCGACTCAGGCAGTGAAAAGATGCTATACTTGTGTTGGAGATTAGCTGGAATGTAAAATGAATAGCTGTTAGAAAGATATTTTGGGGGATAACTATGGAGATACCTGTTATATTTGAAGATAATCATCTGCTGGTTGTTGAAAAACCGCCTAATATCTTATCCCAGGAAGATAAGAGTGGGGATCTTGATATTCTTACATTATTAAAAAATAAAATAAAGGAGCGGGATAAAAAACCTGGTAATGTATTCTTAGGCCTTGTCCACCGCCTGGATAGACCCGTAGGCGGGGTCATGGTTTTCGCAAAAACCTCAAAATGTGCAAAAAGGCTTGCAGAACAGATAAGAGAGAGGACATTTGAAAAGTACTACCTGGCTGTAGTGCATGGCATAACTGAAAGAAAGAAAGGTATACTGGAAAATTATCTTCTAAAAAACAAAAGGACAAATACTGTAAGTGTTGTTGATAAGAATATGAAGGGAGCCAGAAAAGCTGTTCTGGATTATGAGTTAATAGATAGTGTTGAGAAATATAGTCTTATTAAAATCAATTTACATACAGGGAGGCCCCATCAAATCAGGGTTCAATTCTCTACATTTGGCCATCCTTTATATGGAGATCAACGTTATGGTTATGAGGTAAATAAAAGCGGACAGCAGATAGCCCTCTGGTCTCATAGCATAACCTGTATACACCCTGTATTTAAAGAAAAGATCTCCTTTACGAGTTTTCCGGAAAAACAGGGAATATGGAAATTATTCAACATGAAAGAATCTGGACTGATATTTACTACAATTAGCGACGACTGGAGCCAGGAACAGAAAAATGCTCTATATGAAAAGATTTTGCAGATAAGGACATTATAAAGAATACCGGAAAAAGGTATAATAAAATAACTAAAGGACATAAAAATCGTGTATAATTTGTGCTGTTTAATATTTCGTCGATCCCCGGTAGTGCAAAAAACCCTGGAGACCGACGAAATGTTTTTTTTTGTTTAAAAATCAATAGTGATAAGGGGATAGAGAATTTAGAGCAATTATACAGAGGCTGACAGGACTATTGACAGAAAAAGGAGATTATAGTAGAATCAAATTAGTAACGGGGTTTTAGTCTACCTATGAGGAATTGAAACTATTTTCATCATCTCCATATTTGTTAGTGCTATTAAGTTTTTAGTATACCTATGAGGAATTGAAACATTTTTAATTTATATGGAATTGT
>JAAYLO010000013.1 GCA_012521855.1 Halanaerobiaceae bacterium | reverse complement strand
GTAATAACCATTCCCATTACTATCGATCATGATAACTTATCCTGGTTTGAGTTAAGCATGACAGGACCTGCCGGTAATACATATGAATGTAAATGGTATTTTAAAGGAAAAAAAGAGCAGGAAGAAAGTGAAAATGGCTCCATTGATGATATCCTGGATATTTTCATGGAAGGCAGTCTGGCTGAAATAATGGAATTAGTTGAATCAGGAGTAGATGTGAATTTAACAGATCAAGAAGGGGTTACGCCATTAATTGCGGCAGCACAGAGTAATCCGGATTTAGAAGTTATTAAATATCTGGTAGAAAACGGTGCAGAAATTAACACATGGGATCTTTCCGGAAGAAGCCCCCTCTTTATGTCAATCTTCAACGAGAATCCAGATGTATTCAGGTACTTCCTGGAAAAAGGGGCAGATATCAATACTGTCAATAAAGATGGATTAACATTACTGATGATTGCTGCTACATATGATCTTGAAATTTTACCAGAATTAATTAAACTGGGAGCAGATGTGAATGCAATAGAAAATAATGGATGGTCACCACTCCTATATGCTGCTTCTTTTGCCACTGATACTGAAACACTTGATCTTTTGATTCAGGTCGGGGCAGATACAGAAATCAGGTTAAGTAATGGCTGGAATGCACTGATGTGTGCTGCAGCATATAATGAAAATCCCGAAATCCTGAAGTATTTTATTGATACAGGCCAGGATGTAAATATTGTTGATGATAATGGATATACTCCTTTAATGTATGCTGCTGAATATATCCAGAATCCGGAAGTGGCTCTTCTATTAATTGAGAATGGGGCAGTGGTAAATCATAAATGCAAATCAGGCAATACAGCATTAATACTTGCTGCATCTTCAAATAATACAGAAGTTGTCTCTGTCTTGATTAATGCAGGGGCAGAAATAAATGCACAGAACAATAATGGGGTAACACCATTATTGTCTGCAGTCATGAGTAATGATTACACGATAGTAGAAAAATTGGTTTCCAATGGAGCAGATGTGAATCTCTGTGAGAATTTCTCCCAGGGCAGTCCTTTACATTATGCCATAATAAATAGTGATATGGAGATTATCAATTATTTAATTGATCATGGTGCCGATATTGATCATCGTGAAGAAGGCGATTTTACTCCACTGATGATCGCTATCCGTACCGGTAGAGAAATAACACTTATCAAAAAACTCATTGATCTTGGTGCAGATGTAAATAGTGTCAATAATTTCGGATGGACACCATTGATGATTGCTGTTTCACATAATCATGACCTGGAAGTAGTAAAAGCACTGGTTGAAGCAGGGGCAGATATAAACAGCCGTGACATTCTTGGTGCAAATGCTTTATTTTATGCTGCCAGGGACACGAAAAATCCAGACGTAATTACATATTTACTTGAGATGGGAGCAGATGCAAAGATATTAATTGAGGAAATATGGACACTGTATGAAATTGGCCGATTAAATGAAAATCTGAAAAATACTGAAGCTTTACAGCAATTATATGATGCATGCCATTCTGAATAGTATAAAGGAGGAAAAGGATGACAGCTAAATATAGATGGAAGGATTATATCAGTTTTTTTCTTCAGCTATCATTAATAGTTTCAATTATATATTCTGCTTTTATGTTTTTTACAGTTTCACTGAAGATTGATACTGCTGAATTAGAGTATTATAAATCAGTGAAGGCTGATTATCTTATGATGCTTATACAGTGTATTCTCGGGTTGATTATTGTTAAAGTACCTTTATTTATAAAGAAAAAGGGGAGAGTAGATATTCCGGAATTTCTGGAAATAATGTATTTTGTGTTTATATTTATGGCTATTGTACTCGGAAAAGTACGGAATTTTTATTATGTAGTTCCGCATTGGGATACTATGCTGCATAGTTTCAGCGGATTTATGTTAGCAATAATGGGTTTTTATCTTGTTTACAATTTAAACGATTCTGAAAAGAATTACATACAGTTAACACCATTCTTTATCTCCCTGTTTTCTTTCTGCTTTGCACTTGCTGTTGGAGCTGTCTGGGAGATATATGAATATATTATGGATAGTCTTTTATCACTTAATATGCAGAGATATATGCTT
>JAAYLO010000147.1 GCA_012521855.1 Halanaerobiaceae bacterium | reverse complement strand
TGGAATTGCCAGGGCAGTGACTTCTGCCATGACCATGACCATAACGGATACAGTTGTCGGCAGTGCCCATTATTTCTCACCTGAGCAGGCCCGGGGCGGAGAGATTAAAGCCTGTTCTGATCTGTATTCACTTGGGATAGTCCTTTATGAAATGTTAACAGGTGTTGTACCTTTCCGTGGTGACAGTCCTATCTCTGTTGCCCTGAAGCATATTCAGGAAACACCGAAGAGGCCTGGTTTAATTAATCCTGAAATACCTGAAAATGTAGAAAATATAGTGATGAAAGCTATTGCTAAGGACCCTGCAGATAGATTTGCAGATGCTGATGAAATGAAAAAAAGCATTGAACTGGCCCTGGAAGGTTATTTTGATAATACCGGTTCTGATTTTGATAATGGGGCCACAAAGGTAATTGAAAGGGTCAGGTTAAATGACCTGTCAACGGATTATGAGAAGGCAGAGAGGCAGTATCTCACTGCCAATGAAAGAGCAGGGATTCTTGCCTGGGTTAAATGGTTTACAGGTATATTTCTCTTTTTCCTGCTTTCTTTTATCGGGCTATATGTGTTTTATAAGAATATTATGAATGTGCCTATTGTAGAGGTTCCCAATATTACCGGTCTGCCTTATGAAGAAGCAAGATTAGAGGCTTTACAGGTTGGTTTACATCTGGTACCCCAGAATGAAGGAATATATCACCCTGAGGTTCCGGAAAATCATATTATTTCACAATCTCCTAAAGCTGGAGAAAGGGTAAGGCAAACCAGAAAGATAATGGTGACAGTGAGCCTTGGACCGCCTGTCCTGACGGTACCTGATCTGCGGAATATGACAGTAAGGGAAGCAGGAGTCTTTCTTGAAAACCAGCAATTATCAATTGGAGACATAGAAGAGACATATTCAGCAGAAGTAGCTCAGGGATATATAATTTCACAGAACCCCTTGCCTGAAGAAGAAGTGGAGGCAGGTGCCAGTATCGATATTGTGGTAAGTCTCGGACCGAAGCCTAATATGATTGCAGTCCCCAACGTAGTTGGTCTGTATCTGGAGGAGGCTGTTGCTAAAATAGAGGAAGCCGGCTTCAGGGCCGGGGAGATAAAAAGAGAGTTAACTAAACGTTATATGCCTGATCAGGTGGCTGAAATGGAATATCAGTCCGGTGAGATGATACCTGAGGGAAGTGAAATAGATCTTATTGTCAGTTCAGGTTTGATAAATACAGAAGGTGCTCCAATCCATAAGGGGGTAACCATGCGTTTTTCTGTTCCTGCAGGAAACTGGAACCAGAATATAGAGATAGTAATCATTGATAATAATGGAAGGGATACCATCTACAGGGGTACCAACCACCCCGGTGATTATATCCAGGTTTCCTTTAACAGTGTCGGGCAAACCTGGTATGAGATATATATAAACGGCCAGCTGCGTTATGATGGGCCTCTGGAAGAATAAGAAATAATAAAGGAGTGTTGGATGAAAGGAATTATTACTAAAACTGTCGGTGGTTTCTTTTTTACTGCTGATGAAAAACAGAATATCTACCGTCTCAGAATAAGAGGGAAAATAAAGGACAGGGTTTATCCAGGAGATTATGTAGAATTTGATGAAGGAGTTATTGAAAAAGCCTATCCGCGTAAAAGCCTGCTTTACAGGCCTGTTATTGCCAATGTTGACCAGGTATTAATAGTAATGTCTGTTCTCAATCCCCTTTTGGACCGGCGTGTTCTGGACAGGTTTTTAATAATGGTTGAAGAAGTCGCTATAAAACCATTAATTGTTATTAATAAGATAGAACTGGCTGAAGAAGGATTTAAAGAAGAACTAAGGGATTATACCAGGGCAGGCTATAAGGTTTTCTTTATAAGTGTCAAAGAAAACATTGGCATAGATGAATTGGTGGATAATCTGGATCAACATATCAATGTACTGACGGGCCCGTCGGGTGTGGGAAAATCCTCATTGATTAATAAGATTGTCAAAGGGGCGAATCTGGAAGTAAGAGAAGTGAGTAAACGCCTGAAAAGAGGGGTGCATACAACAAAACTCGTGGAGATGCTGCCTGTCAGCAACGGGGGCTGGCTGGCAGATACACCAGGCTTTACATCACTGGATATAAAGCACATTTTACCAGAGGAATTAAGGTACTTTTATCCCGAATTTCTTGATTACCACGGGAAATGTAAGTTTAGAAGCTGCAGCCATACTCATGAACCGGAATGTGCGATAAAAGAGGCTGTGCTGAATGATGAAATATCAAAGAAGAGATATGAGTCATATAAATCATTTTATAGTGAGTTGACCGGCTGATGAGTCTGAGCATTGACATAATATAAAGGAGTGTTTGCCATGGCAGAGATTTTACCATCATTATTGGCAGCGGATTTCAGCAATTTACGTGAAGAAATCAGGAATGTATATGAAGCAAAAATATTACATTTTGATATCATGGACGGTAATTATGTTCCCAATATCAGTTTCGGGCCGGGAATTATCAAGGCCTTACGCCCTTATACAGAACAGATATTTGATATCCATCTGATGATTGTAAATCCAGAGAGGTATATTGAGGAATTTGTTTTAGCCGGATCTGATGTCATTACATTTCATGCTGAAGCGGTTACCCATCTTGACCGGGTCATTACACAGGTAAAGGAAACAGGTGCCAGGGCAGGTGTTGCCCTCAATCCTCATACTCCGCTTTCAGTACTTGATTATGTGCTGGAAAAACTTGACCAGGTGCTGATAATGACCGTCAATCCAGGTTTTGGAGGACAGGAATTTATCCCGCAGATGGTGGAAAAAATCAAATTACTGAGAAAGACGATTGATGAAAGGAATCTTGAAACAAAAATACAGATAGACGGCGGTGTCGGCCTGGATAATCTTGAAGAGCTGGCCGGCCTGGGTATTGATTTGTTTGTTGCCGGCTCAGCAATATTCTCTGCTGATAATCCTGCTGATGTATTGAAAAAAATGAATAAAATCCTTGAAAAAACGAAGTAAAAAAGAGGAATTCTGGAATTTATGTAGAATAGAAAGTATGTAAAGAAATTATTACCGGTAATATTTCTTTATTTAGAAAAATACTAAAAATGGGGAGCCCATCGGAGGCTGAGAGGATGTTTCGGCATCGACCCAATGAACCTGATCCTGGTAATGCAGGCGTAGGGAGAAATAGCTGAATTTGTGTATTTTATTTTAGCCTCCGTTTTCTGGTGTTCCGGAAAGGGGAGTTTTTTTATGGAAAACAAAAGAATAATGTTGTTGGCGGAGACAGGTGTAGCAGTTGCCCTGTCAGCTGTCCTGGGTATGGTTAATTTATACCGTATGCCTCAGGGAGGCTCGATCAGTCTGGAGATGCTGCCTATACTGATCCTGGCAGTGCGCTGGGGCGGGGTTCCCGGAATGATTACCGGCCTGGTTTATGGTTTTGTCCAGTTGATTATTGATGCCTATGTTGTCCACCCTGTCCAGTTCCTGCTGGATTATCCTGCAGCATATATGCTGGTAGGCCTGGCTGGATTTATAAGAATTAAAGATATCGAAGACAAAAAATCCAGTTATGTCAGGATAGCAGGTGCTGTTTTACTTGGGGGATGCGGCAGATTTCTGGCACATTTGATCACAGGTGTTATCTTTTTTGGCAGTTATGCTCCTGAGGGACAAAACCCCTGGATATACTCATTTATCTATAATATAAGCTACATTATACCATCAATAATTATTTCATATATAATAATCATTCCATTAGTGAAGCCATTGTTTAAATATAAGTAAAAAATACTGGGGAGAATGGATATGAAAAAAGAGCAGGCAGTCCTTGCCCTCAACGGATGTCTTCTGGGGACAGAAGGAGAATACCTGGATTTACTGGGAGAAGAGGAAGCAGTATTTATTGCTGCAGACGGAGGGGTAGAGTTATTTGAAACTCTCGGACTCTGCCCCGATATTCTTCTGGGTGATTTTGATTCATTATCTGCTGAAAAACTGGATTATTATATTGATAAAGGTGTTCAAATTATCAGGTACCCTGTAAAAAAAGATGAAACTGATGGGGAACTGGCCATAAACTTCTGCCAGGAAAATGGTCTCCATGAAGTAATGATAATCGGTTCCCAGGGCGGCCGGATAGACCAGCAGATAGCCAATATTTTTCTGCTGGAATATGCCAGTAAACTGGGCCTGAAAGCCCTGATCAGGGAGCCGGGCCTGGAAATAGGAATAGCCCGGAAGAGAGAGATCTTCAAGAATTGTACTGGACAGAAGCTTTCCCTGATACCTTTGAGCGATGAAGTAAAGGGTATCAGTGTTACAGGCTGTAAATACAGTCTTCTTGATGAGAGTCTTTTCCGCTGGAAAACAAGAGGGATCAGTAATACAATAGTTGAAGAAACAGCAGAGCTAACTGTCGGAGAAGGCATTTTACTATATGTAAAGACTGAATAAGGCTGGAATATTTCTATCCTTTTCCTAATAGAATTATATTGAGGTGGGGAGGGATAGAAGTGAATATTAAGCTAGGGGATATGGTGATCAGGAAAGGGGAAGAGAATGCCCTGCTCTTTAAAGTAACCGGCTTTGATGGTGATTATGTGTTTTTAAAGGGTGTAGATATACCAATAATTACCGTTTACCAGGCGGCTAAATTAATCAAGCTTAACCGGAGGAGAAATCAGGCAAGTATCTTGAGGAGAGTTAAATAAGATTTGCTGTGACAGGGTTATTTAAAACCCTGTCTTACTTTGTAAAGTGTTTTTAAGCCATTAAGGCAGGGACAAATAAGTAGTTGACAGGGGGCAAAAAGAGTAGTATTATATTATACGGGAGGTGGATATGCATGCAGATGCTGGTTGTTGTTATAAATAATTCTCAAAAATTTGAAGAATTGTTGCTGGAGCTAAGCAATAATAATATCAGCGGCGGGACTATCATTGATACCATGGGTATGGCAAAAACCCTGCTTGATGTCAATGAAAATATACCGCTGTTTGGCTCATTAAGGTATATTTTAAATGAAAACAAACCCATCAATAAAACACTATTTATGGTCCTGTCTGATGACAAGGTATCTATTGCCATGGATTGTGTAAGGAGAGTGATACCTGATTTGAGTGAAGAAAATGTAGGGATCATGTTGACAATTCCTGTAAATCATGTAGAAGGTCTTACAAAGTAAAAGACTGTTTAAAAAAAGACATATATAAGTATCTGGCATGTTTTTTTCTTCCTTTTGCTATGCAGGAACAGGAAGGCGGAAGGCGGGGCTTTTATGGATAGCAAGGGCACAGCCATATAAATAAGCAAAGTAGATGAAGTGTTTAAGTTATGAATATCTTGTTTTATATATCTATAATAGTCTTTACAGGAATTATTATTTCAAAAGTACTTTCTAAATTTAAGTTACCAAAAGTAACAGGTTACCTGATAGGCGGCCTGATAATCGGTCCTTCCCTTTTAGGCATTATACCCGGGGAGCTAGTAGGAGATCTCAGGATCATATCAGATATGGCTTTAGCCTTCATTGCATATAATATAGGAAGTGAATTTAATTTTATACAACTAAAAAAAATGGGCAGGAATATTATCACTATAACACTTTTTCAGACACTTGCAACAATGTTTTTTGTTACTATCGCTATTGCAGTTATAAGCGGGCAGCCATTTTCTTTCAGCCTTGTGCTGGGTGCTATAAGTGCAGCAACTGCACCGGCTGCAACAGTAATGGTGATCAGGCAGTACAGGGCAAAAGGGGAAGTAGTGGATACATTATTACCTGTTGTTGCCCTGGATGATGCAATATGTATAATAGCTTTCGGCATAGCTGCTTCTGTGGCCAGAGCATTACTCGGCAAGGCTGGCACTATTTCCTTCTCCAATATGTTTGTAATCCCCTTAATGGAAGTCGCCGGGGCCCTGGTTCTTGGGCTTCTGATGGGGATATTTCTTATTCTCTTGATCAGAAAGATCCATGGGGAAACAGAATTGATGTCGCTTGTCATTGCAGTTGTTTTGGCTACAGCAGCGGTTTCCATAAGATTTAACCTGTCATCACTTCTTTCCTGTATGATGCTGGGAGCTACTCTGGTCAATACAATTCCTAATTTTAAAAGGGCCTTTACCATAACTGACAGATTTACCCCGGCTTTATATGTGGCCTTTTTTACTGCTTCAGGAGTAGAATTAAATCTTTCTGTTCTGAAGGCTATAGGCTTAGTAGGAATTGTATATATAGTATCCAGGGGCATCGGAAAGCTTTCAGGCTCATATCTGGGAGCAAAAATGTCCCGCGCTTCAGCAAATGTACACAAATATCTGGGTTTTACTTTGCTGCCTCAGGCTGGAGTGGCCATAGGATTATCCATGGTGGCGAAAGGTATATTGCCTGATCCCTATGGGGAACAGGTAAGGACCATTGTTCTTGCAGGGACAATGGTATTTGAACTTATAGGGCCTGTGATAACAAAATATGCATTAATTAAAGCTGGAGAAATAAAACAGGTTTCATAAAATGAAATAATAATGCTGCTCCAAAATAC
>JAAYLO010000146.1 GCA_012521855.1 Halanaerobiaceae bacterium | reverse complement strand
TTCCAGGACCTTTCTGGACAGTTCCTCGAGCCGTTTCTCAGTCATCCTGGTACTGGGTCCCGCTATACTGAAAGCAGCGACGATATCTCCTTTATAATCAAAGATAGGGCCTCCGACACAACGGATATCCCGTTCCTGTTCTTCATTATCTACGGCATAACCCTTTTCCCTGATTTCAGCCAGGTGTTCTTTTAAAAGTTCTAAATCAACAATGGTATTTTCGGTATAAGGGATCAGGGAGCCCTTTTTATATAGTTCTGCAAGGTCTATCCCTTTATAGGCCAGGAGTACCTTGCCAAGGCTTGTACAGTATGCTTTTACCCTTTTTCCTATTTCTGAATACATCCTGATTGTTTCTGTTGACTCCTCTTTGTCAATATAGACAACCTCATCTCCATCCAGGATACCCAGATGGATTGTCTCTCTGGTCTCCTGTTGGAGCTTGATAAGATAGGGCTTTACTTTCTTCCTGATATCCATCTTGTTGAGAACACTTCCGCTGATTTCAAAAAATTTCAGGCCTATATTGTATCTCTCGTCTTCATCCTGTTCTACATAACCCCGGTAGACCAGTGTCGCGAGCAGACGGTATACTGTACTCTTGTGTAAACCCAACCTCTCACCTAGCTCAGTAACACCCATACTTCTGTCACTTTTAGCGAGGCATTCAAGGATATCAAGCGCCCTGCCGATTGACTGGACATATTGAACTGGCTGAGTCTTATCCATCCTGTTTCCTCCCCTGATAAAGCAGACTTTCCTTTACAAATTCTTTAAATATTCTATAATTCCCCTCATCATTTTCCCATAATGATTCCGGGTGCCATTGTATCCCCAGTACAAAACGGTCCTCTCTGGCTTCAATGGCATCGATGACACCATCAAAGGCCCGGGCCGCTGCCCTAAAGTAAGGGCTTAGGTCCTTTATGGCCTGATGATGAATGCTATTCACCCTGAGGGAGTCTTTTTTGATTATTCCATAGAGCTTTGTCTCATGGTCAAGTTCTATTCTATGTGTAGGATACCAGCGGGGGGCCTCCTGCAGGTGTTTCAGGACCCCCGGTTTTTGCGTATAGAGATCCTGGTAGATAGTTCCCCCCCTGGCAATATTCATGAGCTGGCATCCCTTACAGATACCCAGAACAGGCAGTCCGGCCATATCAGCATACCTGATGAGTGCCAGTTCAAAACGGTCACGTACCGGGTCCAGCCTCCCTCCGCCCGGAAGAGGCTCTTCACCGAAAAGCAGGGGATCAAGGTCCAGGCCGCCTGTCAAAAGCAGGCCGTCAATCATCCTGATATATTCCTGGATCAGATATTCATCAGCTGTATATGGCAGGATAACCGCCAGTCCCCCTGCCCTGTTAACTGCCTCCGTATAGGCCTTGTTCAGTTTATAGAGCTCTTTCTCTGTACAGTGATCCGGGCTTATTCCGATCACCGCTCTTCTCATCTTCATCACCCATGTATATATTATTCTGGATGGCTGAAAATGAGAATATATTTCTAAAAGATGGAATTCTGCAAAATAAAGGCTGCAAAGACTATTGAGACCATTGACAGCAGCTTAATCAGAATATTAATGGACGGCCCGGCAGTATCTTTAAAGGGGTCACCGATAGTATCTCCAACTACTGCTGCCTTGTGGCTTTCAGAACCCTTACCGCCAAACTTACCTGTTTCAATATATTTCTTGGCATTATCCCAGGCCCCGCCGGAATTAGCCATCATTATGGCCAGTATAAAACCATTCAGGGTAGCCCCGGCCAGCATCCCCACCACACCATTGACACCCAGGATTAAGCCTATTATTACAGGAGATATGATTCCGATTAAAGAAGGAAGAATCATCTCCCTCTGGGCACCCAGTGTACAGATATCAACACAACGGGCATAATCAGGAGGAGTTTTTCCCTCCATAATCCCCTCAATCTCCCTGAACTGCCGCCGTACTTCCTTAACTATCTCCTGGGCTGCACTGCCGACAGCCTTCATGGTCAATGCCCCAAAGATGAACGGCAGCATGGCACCTATAAAGACCCCGATCAGGACCGGCGGATTGATGATGGAAAGGGAAAACTCAAAGGTCTCTGGAGCGACTGCCTCCACCTGGCTCTTATAGGCCCCGATAAGGGCCAGGGCTGTCAGGGCAGCAGATCCTATGGCAAAACCCTTACCCGTTGCAGCAGTGGTATTCCCCAGGGAATCAAGGGCATCAGTCCTTTCCCTGACCTTTTTCTCCAGATGAGCCATCTCCGCAATACCTCCGGCATTATCAGCCACCGGGCCGTAGGCATCTGTAGCCAGGGTAATGCCCAGGGTACTCAAAAGACCGACAGCAGCAATGCTTACACCATAAAGCCCCATATTGAAGTTATCCGCACCACCGGTTGCATAATAACTGACCATAACTGCAGCCCC
Source organism: Halanaerobiaceae bacterium (assembly GCA_012521855.1). GTDB lineage: Bacteria > Bacillota > Halanaerobiia > Halanaerobiales > DTU029 > JAAYLO01. The sequence continues at coordinate 1,396 of JAAYLO010000146.1, read as the reverse complement.
CACAATAATTACCGGTATAAAGGTAGAAGACATACCTAAAGATAAACCATTAATAATGACCGGGCCGGTACCGGCCTGGGCTGTCTCAGAGAGTTTCCGGGTTGGCATGTATGTATCTGAGGTGAAGTATTCTGTGAAATAACCGATGAGATTCCCGGCCAGTAAACCGGTAATTATAGCATAAAATATACCTGTATAGCCTGATCCGAAAACTCCGCGGATGAGGAAAAAGGCAGCAATGGCAGTAATTATTGAACTGATATAGACTGCCCTTCTTAATACACCCAGCAAAGCCCCCTGGTCCTTTTTCTCATCAGCTTTTACGAAAAATGTTCCGATTATTGAAGCGAGAATCCCGAGTGCAGCCAATATGAAAGGGACAGTAATACATTTGAGTCCTAAGCCGGCAGCAACAGCCAGTGAACTGGTGGATACCAGTGAACCTACATAGGATTCGAACAAATCAGCACCCATGCCGGCTACATCCCCCACATTATCCCCCACATTATCAGCAATTACAGCCGGATTCCTGGGGTCATCTTCCGGAATACCTGCCTCTACCTTACCCACCAGGTCAGCACCTACATCGGCGGCTTTTGTAAAAATCCCTCCCCCGACCCTGGCAAAGAGGGCCATAGAACTGGCTCCCATACCGAAGGTCAACATGATAGAGGTGATCTGGATGTACTTATCCGGCCCGGTAAAATAGGCATCAAGCAGGTAAAGGGCTATACTGAGGTGTAATAAACCCAGGCCTACTACCACCAGACCCATTACCGCCCCGCTGGAAAAGGCAATCCTGAAGCCGCTGTTCAGGCTCTTTCTGGCAGCATTGGCAGTCCGGGCATTGGCATTTGTGGCAATCTTCATCCCGATAAAACCGGCCAGCCCGGAAAAGAAACCACCAATGACAAAGGAAAACGGGACAAATAGATGTATGTATTTCAATATTGCGAGAATCAATAGTATTACAAACATTATGGCAAAGAACAAAGCAACACCGGTATACTGCCTTTTCAAATAGGCATTGGCCCCCGCCCTGATTGCCTCAGCAATCCGTGACATTTCATCACTGCCTTCACTCTCCTTCATTATCACTTTAGCCAGATACAGGACAAAGGCTAAAGCAATAAGTGAGGAGATTGGAGCTAAAAGCATCAAATTCATCTTCTTTCCTCCTTATCTGGGATTTTAAAATATACCCGAACATTAAAATACCCTTACTATTATATTATATACAATATATAATATACAAATTGAAAAATATAAGAGATAGTGTCAAGTTTTCTTTGGATTTTAAAAAAAGACTCCTTCTGTTATTAAAATGCCAGGCTTTTTATTGCAGCAAATGCTGCATCTACCTTTCCCCGTCTTAATATTGGCATGACTTCCTTAG
>JAAYLO010000145.1 GCA_012521855.1 Halanaerobiaceae bacterium | reverse complement strand
GTACTGGAACAGATGATTTATCATTCGGGAAAAAGGAAGATAATACTCGTTACAATCAGGACATTACTTGAAAAGATGATGCCTGTTGAGAGATTCCGGGAGTATTCCCTGGAAATAAAAACGGGCCAGGAGCTTAATCTGCGGGATATTTCCGGGCATCTTTCAGTCCTTGGTTATGAAAGGGTAAGTATGGTTGAAAGCCCCGGGCAGTTCAGCGTCAGGGGAGGTATTCTGGATATCTTTACAATATCGAAAAAGAAACCTTATCGTATTGAACTTTTTGGAGATGAGGTTGATTCTATCAGGGAATTTGAAATAACCACACAGCGTTCACAGGAGAATCTGGAGGAAGTCGTAATACCGCCTGCCAGAGAAATAGTGATCTCCGGGGAAATTATAGAAAAGGCTGTTCCGCTGATAAAAAAGGACTCCAGTGAGGCTGCGGCCAGATTAATAAAGATGGGTAATAAAGAAGAGGCTGTATATCTACAGGAAAAAATGAATGATTGTATGGAAAATCTTAAAGAAATAGGTGAATTTCCAGGCTATGAACAGTTTCTCCCTTACTTTTATGAAAATTTAAGTAATTTCCTGGATTATTTGCCGGATGAAACTTTCATATTCCTGGATCAGGCTGATAAAATATGGCGGAATATCGAGAATTACTGTGAGGAAATAGCCGGGACACAGACTACTCTGCTTGAGCAGGGGAGTATTTTGCCAGGCTATATACAGAATTTCCTGACAGTAGACGAAATAATACATGAGATCAGTAACTATACCTGCCTCTGTTTTTTCTCCAATTATAGAAAAACACCATTTGCCCGGGAATTTGAAAGTTTTGATTTCAGAACCAGCGGAGTTGAACCATTTCATGGGAAAATGGATCTACTGGCAGAAAGATTAAAGGAACTGGTCAGAGAGGGTTATCAAATAGTATTAACGGTAGGTTCAAGCAGTAAAGTAAGAAACTTAAGTGAGTTTTTAAAGGAAAATAAGCTTCCTGTAACTCCTGATGAAAGGAATTTTGGTGAAGGGCAGATTTTACTGAGAACAGGCTTTTTATCTGAGGGCTTTATTTTTGAGGATATAAAACTGGCTGTTTATACAGATAAGGAGATATTCGGTGTTAAAAAAGCCAGAAAAAGAAAAATAAAGGCTCTTGAAGAGGGAGTGAAGATCTCTTCAATTGATGAGCTTAATATCGGGGATTATGTAGTGCACGAAAACCACGGTATCGGTAAATACCTTGGTGTACAGTCGATAAAAGTACAGAATCAATACCAGGATTATCTTGTTATAAAGTATGCCGGAGAAGATAAGTTATATGTGCCCACAGATCAGGTTAACCTTGTACAGAAATATATCGGTGCTGACCAGAATACACCCAAATTGTATAAACTTGGCGGCAATGAATGGAACAAGGTAAAACGGAAGGTCCAGAATTCTGTCCGGGAAATGGCTTTTGGATTACTGGAATTATATGCTGAACGTGAAACAATTAAAGGTTATGCCTTTTCAAGTGACACGGTCTGGCAACAGGAGTTTGAGGAAACTTTCCCTTTTGAAGAAACCCCTGATCAGTACAAAGCTATACAGGATGTAAAAAAAGACATGGAATCAGATACTCCCATGGACCGCCTGATATGCGGGGATGTAGGGTATGGCAAGACAGAGGTCGCTATCAGGGCAGCCTTTAAGGCAGTGATGGACGGAAAACAGACTGCTGTTCTGGTTCCTACTACCATTCTGGCCCAGCAGCATTATAATACATTTAGAGAGAGAATGGCAAATTACCCCATCACTATTGAAATGATCAGCAGGTTTAAAACACCTGTCGAGCAGAAAGAGATTTTGAAGAAACTGGCTCTTGGAGAAATAGATATTATCATCGGTACCCACCGCCTCTTGTCTGATGATATTATATTCAGTGACCTGGGACTTTTGATAATTGATGAAGAACAGCGTTTCGGTGTCAGCCATAAAGAGAAAATAAAAAATATAAAGCGGAATGTAGATGTTCTTACCATGACTGCTACACCGATTCCAAGGACCCTGCATATGGCTCTGGTAGGTGTCAGGGATATGAGTGTAATTGAAACTCCGCCTGAAAACCGCTACCCTATCAGGACATATATCAGAGAGTTTAATCCGGAATTAATAAGAGATGCTATCCGGAAAGAATTAGCAAGGGGCGGGCAGATTTATTTTGTCCATAATCGGGTGGAGGATATTGAAGAAAAGGCCAACCTGATAGCAAAACTGGTACCTGAGTGTAAGATAGCTATTGCTCATGGGCAGATGTATGAACATAAACTGGAAAGATTGATGCTGGATTTTTATGAGCAGAAATATGATCTTTTACTTTGTACTACAATTATTGAGACAGGTCTGGATGTCCCCACTGTTAATACAATAATCATAAACAGGGCAGAACAGATGGGATTAGCCCAGTTGTATCAACTGCGCGGACGGGTCGGCCGTTCGAACAAGATTGCCTATGCTTATCTGTTGTATGAGAAGGACCGGATACTGCCCGAACTCGCAGAAAAACGTTTAAAGGCCATAAAGGAATTTACAAATTTAGGGTCAGGTTTCAAAATTGCCATGCGTGATCTGGAAATAAGAGGTGCCGGTAATTTGCTGGGTCCGGAACAACATGGACATATTGCTTCAGTCGGGTTTTCTTTGTATTGCAAACTTCTTGATAGTGCAGTACAGGAATTGAAGGGGAAAAAGAGGGAAACAGATATTGATGTAGAAATAAAATTAAAGATAAATGCCTTTATTCCGGAAACCTATATTTCTGATTCAGCAATGAAGATTGAGATATATAAAAAGATCAGCAGGCTGAAAAATGAAGAAGATTTTACTGATATCATTGATGAATTGATAGACAGGTTTGGGGATCCTCCGCCTGAAGTCATGAATTTGATAAAGGTAAGCAGGATCAGAGCCAAAGCAAAAAAATTAGGTATTGTCAAAGTAGAGCAGAAAAAAAGTTATATAAGTTGTTATTTCAATACACAGGATAAACTGGATAGCAAAGTATTAATAGCCTTAATTGAAAAATATCCGGGACAGATAAAGATAAGAACGGGCAGGGAAACAGTTATTGGTGTTAAGACGATAAATATAGACAGATTTGAAGCGGTAATAAATGATTTTCTTGCCCTGAACTCTGCTTTAAAAAGTTAAACTGTATTATTTGTAAAGGATGGTATAAAATTATCTCCTGAGGGAAAGCTATCAATGTCAAGATCTTTTTAGACTGCATTTTACACCAAGGGAGGTGAATGCTGGGGTGCCCAGCAAGACATGAAAGCAACAGGTATAGTAAGAAGAATTGACGATTTAGGCAGAGTTGTAATCCCGAAGGAAATAAGGAGGACAATGAGAATAAGAGAAGGGGAGCCTCTGGAGATATTTGTAGATAGAGAAGGAGAGGTTATCTTAAAAAAATATTCTCCAATTGGAGAATTAACAGAATTTGCTCAGGAATATGCTGATGCTTTGGCAGAAGAAACTGGTAATGGTGTTTTTGTACTGGACCGCGATGTTGTTATTGCTGTTTCAGGTGTTCAAAGAAAACTGTTTCTCGATAAACCTATCAGTCCTGAAGCTGAAAAGGTTATGGAAGATAGAAGAGCAAAAATTATAAATGGTCAGGGAACCGATGCTTTTTGCCAGGGTGTAGGTGATATTGAGGGTTACGTATTTCCATCTTCGGTTCTGGCTCCAATTATTGTTGAAGGTGATCCTATTGGAGTGGTAGTTATGAGTTCAAAAGAGGAAGGAAAGGAAGTTGGAGAGCTGGAAATGAAGCTGGCTACTACGGCTGCTTCTTTTCTGGCCAAACAAATGGAGCAATAATAGCATACTTATCCCCCCTCACGGGGGGGTTAATAGCTGTAAAGGATTACTTATATAAGTGGTTTTCAGGATCAGTTATAATAGTATCATGATACATTAATTCTGCACTCATGGAGAAGATAAAATATAGTCTCATGGAATAGATAAAATATAGTTTTATGCCCGTCAGAGGAGATTGGTAGAATGCAAGAAGAAGCAAAAGGAAAGAGTTTTATAAAAGGAGCTGCCATCCTGACTGCAGCAGGTTTGCTTGCCAAAGTAATGGGTTTTGCTTACAGGGTTATCCTGACCAGAATAATTGAACCTGAAGGAATGGGTCTTTATCAAATAGCTTATCCTGTTTATACTACTTTGCTGGTAATATCCCGTTCCGGTATACCTATCGCCCTGGCGAAACTGATTGCAGAAAAAGTTTCCCTTGGACAGAGAAAAGCTGCTTTCAGGATTTTTAAAGTGGGAAGGAATCTGGCCTTTGTTGTCGGACTCTTTTTTTCTATCTTAATGGCTGTTTTAGCAAAACCATTAACAG
>JAAYLO010000144.1 GCA_012521855.1 Halanaerobiaceae bacterium | reverse complement strand
CAGGATTATAAACAGTAGGGTCATAGCAGGTTGGCTGGCTACATTTTATAAAGAATCCCGTTGATATATGAAAAGCCTAAAAAATTTATTTGAAATGATGGAGGCGGCCATCAGACAGCTTAAAAGCCAGAAAGCCTTCAAAACAGATGACCTTGCGAAATATGGGGAGAGACAGCTCATTCAGTTATTGCTTGATACTAAATTTAATAATATAATCAATATTATCAAAAACTTCTATGCATTTTATGAAAATAGTGAGGTTAATAAAGAGCATGTCCTGCCTGAATTGAGAAGCCTGAAAGAACAACTGCAGGATAAAATAAAAGCATCCGGTTTATGTGCTATTCAAAAATCTACTGAAATAGTCAGTTTAATATCTTTTATGACAGAGGTCTGTGATTTGCTTAATAAGATTTCTGATAAATACTCGAATATATGGACATCATATATTCAAAAAAGTTATGTCAAGGCCAGTGGTAATGTTGTTACTGCCAGTGAAGGGGCCTATAACAGTGAAATTTATGCGGGGAAAAAAGTTGTTTTTAAAGGAGAACCCGGTTTGTGCAGGGGGGGAAGATAGTGGCAAATGGCGATGTGTTTATTAATGAAATGGGAAGCCCCGGTGGCAGCGGCCTGGAGGTACAGGTGCCTCAAAGCGGCAGGATCAGGGCCAATAAGGTCTATGCAAATGTATTGATTAAAATCGGAGAACAGAGATATAAATTCGATGATGATCATGGCGGTATCTCTGCATATTTAGATAAAGACGGGCAGTTACGATTACATAAATAAGGGGGTTATCTGATGAAACTCGACTTTCAACATGAAGGTAATAATGTAATTATTGTAAAAATCAATGGAGAAATAGATATGGGCAATGCAGATAATTATATAGCTGAGATTGCCAACTATAAAGACGGGGATTATAAATTAATCTTTGACTTCAGCCAGGTTAATTTTATTGACTCAACGGGTATAGGAATGCTGATAAAATTTTTCAAGGACAATGAAAAACTGAAGTATACCATCACCAATGTACAGAAAGATATACAGGAGATATTCGATATCCTCAATCTGGCTGAAGTACTGGGTGCCGACAGATTCCAGAGCACCATCGAAGATGCCCTCGCACTATTAGCACAGGACTAACACAGAGGGACGGTTCTTCTGTGTCATAGTTTCAAAAGTCAAAAAGAAAGGTCAATGTATATGAATAAAAGATTTAATATTTTTAGTGCTGATGTATATAAAAGAAGTATAATCTTACTATTCGTGTTTCAGTTTGTTTTATGGGCATCTTTTGGAATAAGTTATTTATTCAATCAGGAAGAATGGCTTGATGTTATATTGGTTGAGGCAGTTTCTGCTGCCGCAGGTGCCTGGTATTCAAAATTAGTATATATATTGATTATGATTTCCATTATATGTTTTTTTATTATAGCTGGTAATATTTTTGTCAGATTTGGGTCAGTCACACCTGGTTTAGTTATATTATTAATACAGGCAGTCAGTATAGGATGCTTAGCGGGGAGAAATGGGTTTGAGATACCTTTTATGAGTGTCAAAGAAGCTAATTTGCAATTTTTGAAAATAGGATTCTGGGAAACAACTGCATATGTATTAGCCTGCAGCATTACCCTGCCTAAGTCTCTCTATATATCTAACAAATTTCCTGCAAAAGAATGGGATACAGTTCGTAAATTGAAGGAGATAAAGTTTTCAAAAGAGGAAAAACTTATAGCTGTAATATGTGTAATATTATTACTTGTTGCTGCAATTATAGAGACCCTTTTTATTGTATAGTAGCACAGGGGGACGGTTCTTCTGTGTCATAAATTTCGTATTAATAAGTGCAATGGGCTGTTAAAAGAAGGAGTTTAGAGGATATAAGCAGCCTGGCATAAAAGTTCAGAGACGGTTAAGATTTGTAAATATTAGAAAAAATGTTATAATATTGATATGCTGCAGGTATTATTAAAACAAACGGCCTTGGGTGTGAAGGATTTATGACTGCCCATAAGTTTAATTTAATAGTATTTATGGGATAATGGTATATATTCAATTATGTCTATTAAAGATGAGGTAAAAGAAGGTGAATGATATGGATATCACCCGGAATTGCAGAAACATATTAAAAAGGCATGAAAATATAATCTTTGCCTATATTTTCGGATCCTATGTCCAGGGCAAAGTAAGAACCGATAGTGATATAGATATTGCTATTTATTTAAAAGATAAAATGGATATAGATGATTATCTGGAGATAAAAATGCAATTATCAGAAGCCTGTAAAAAAGAAGTAGATTTAATTATATTGAATGATTCCACTCCATTATTAAAATATCAAATTTATAAAAATCATATCCTCCTGTTTACCCGAGATAAATCTATAGAAAGCAGATTTAAAGTGAAAACTTTATTTGAATATACTGATATGAAAAGATATCTGGATCTTTCCTATAATAAAACTATAGAAAGATTAAAAAATGAGGTGAACTCCGATGGTGAATGTAGAGGTAATTAAACAGAGGTTAGATAAGTTGTCTGGTGCTTTGAAGAAAATAGAAAGATACAAAGAAATATCTTTAGAGGATTTTTTACAGGATGATATTATACAGGATGTGGTAGAGTACAATTTATTCATTGCCATAAATATGATGATTGATATTGCAACTCATATTGTAGTTGATAATAATTTAGGCAGCCCGGAGACTTTTGGAGATGCATTCAGTATATTGCATAAGGAAAAACTTCTGGGTGATCAGGAGCTTAAAATATATAGAAGTATGGTTGGCTTGAGAAATATATTAGCCCATGAATACTTAGAAATTGATAAAAAGATTATATATGGTATCATAAAGAATAATCTAAATGATATAAAGAAATTTATAATTTTTGTTCATGATAATTTTATATAAGAGTTAAAAGTTTTCTCAATGCCCGACCGTGGACAACTCAAGAAATACAGGATGAAGAAGTGATCAGAGATTTGTAGATGGATGGAAGAAAAAATTATTGGAGTATTTTTCTTAATCCCTTTTCTTTACTTTTTCGAGTTAAATCTCTGTTATTGCATATACGGCTTTTATTGTAAAAGCCATTTTTCAGCTTCTTCTCTATCTTCATATAATCTAAAATGCCGGCCTTTGTTCATTTCCATGGACATTTCTTTAAATCTGCCTCTGTTAATTTCCTCCGGAATTATTACAGCAGTTCTAACACCATAGTTTATCAGTTTTTGAATCATGTTTCCGGCCGCCCTGGTCTTGATATTGAAAAAAACCCGGGATAAAGCAGCAGAGTGAATCATTAGCATATAGGTATCATGTTCACTACATAATGCCGCCAGATCAAGTGCATCATTCTCTGTCTTTAAAGGTTCAGCAGAAGAAATAAGCTCAATAT
>JAAYLO010000143.1 GCA_012521855.1 Halanaerobiaceae bacterium | reverse complement strand
ATCATGCCCTTCTTCCTTACTATCCTGACTCCAGAAAAATCTGTATCTGACGGGTTATCCCAGTTCAGTGTAATACTGTCTGTACCTGTACTTATTGATATGTTCTCCACTGGCCCGGGGGCTGCCAGGTCACCACTATTCCCGTAAACTATCTCCAGATATGGTCCTCCTGGCTGGCCTGCTCCTTCCATATCTACACCATACAGTTCCAGATACTTACCATTATCCCAGCCCTCTCCAGTCGTGATATATATCCCCTGGTTTTCTGCTCCATCAGCCCAGGCCTGTACTGCTTCAGTCACATCAAATTCCAGTGTCTTTATGCCCTCATCTTCGAAAACATCTGCTGTAAATTCTATAATGTCTACAGGCTCTATCTCTCTCAGCAAATCTGCAATACCTGAATAATTTTCCTCCTCTTCAGTCGCTATCCAGGGTATCTTCATACCAGGCCGGTGGTCACGGTAATTATAGTCGAGCCCGGCTCTTATTCCACTCTCTTTTGCATAATACGGCCTGCCCAGATTATCCGGGTCAGTAATTCTATAGAGTTCGATACTGCGTGTCCTGTCACGCAGGTCATGGCTTGTTTCATCTTCATTGAAGTTATATCCCTCTACATGAAAGACCAGTCTGGCACTTACTATCTTGCTCTTTGCCGGAACCTGGTTCTCACCATTACCGATGATATCACTGTAGAACCAGAGAGAGCTTTCATTTCCTGTCGGCCCTCTGCCGATACTTATCTTCTCTTCATTCCAGAAGCTGTATAAGTCTCCTCTGGTATTCTGGCCTATAGATAAAGGCTGGTCCGGTCCTGCTTTTACAGTTACACATTCCTTATTGTATTTTGCCGGTATCTCTACCGGGCCTGCCACCTCTGGCCCGGAGTATACCACATTATTCCCGATATCCTTATATGTATAGAAAGCATAATAATATATTCCCTCATCCAGATTAGTGTCTATAAAAGATGTCCCGGTACCATCATATACGACACTGGCACTATCATCATCTACGACAAGAGGTTCACTGCCCTCTTTTCTTATTACATATACCTTATCCCAGATCTCTCCCTGGCCTTCTGGATTGTTCCAGAAATGATATACAGTTTTGTTTACAGCTATACTATCTGGTTCAATTACCTTTGGTAAAGGATCTGTCACTTCCAGCCTGGTAGCTTCACTGTATACTTCATCACCATAATTATTGTAAACCCTGACCCTATACAGCCCTTCATCATCTTTACGGACATTGGTGAGCAAGAGTGTGGCATCAGTTTTTCCCCGAAGATCTGCAAAACCTTTACCAGTATCTTTCTGCCACTGAAAGTGAATATCTGTACCTGCTGCTTCTACGGAAAACCTTATATTCCCCCCTGCTGCAGCTATCTGGTCTTCTGGCTGTGTTATTATTACAGGTTTAACTTGTTTTGGAATACGATAAATCCGTACCGCATTACGCTCCAGGGTATCCCTGAAAACACCATTATTGCCTGTAATTGTTCTAATCGGGCGGTCCTCAACTGCATAGGAAATCTGTATAAAGTCCTCACCCAGAGGAACATTATCTTTGAGTTCGACAGTCATTTCCCCTGTTTCGTAGTTTATCGTCCCGCCTTTAATATTTTCCCAGCTGAACAAGGGTATGATTTTACCTTCCCCATTATCATATCCTTTGAGAAATATCCCTTGCTTATCCAGTATTCCGGAATACTCTTTGCCTGTCCACATATCAACCAGTTTTTCCGGTATTTTGTCGCTAATCTTTTTGGGATCAACAACAGCCAGTAAAACACTGCCAGGTCTTACTCCATCTTTCAGATCAAACTGAAAACTTTTCTTCTCCTCGGTAACATCAACCAAAAGGTGTTCCCAGCGGTATCCAGGGAAAATATCATAGGCCGCCGCCGCTTTTGTTCCGGTATCCAGCACGAATTCTATTGTCTCAGGCTCCATTAGCTCATTCCATTCACTTTCAGGCTCTGTTATCCGCACAGCAAAGATATAATAATCCGTATCGGTTTCACGGACCATCAGATCAACTCGTTTTCCCCGTTCATGACAATTGTGGGTAACCGTGAGCGAAGACGGCGGTGCCAGTATGATCGGGGTCAGATCTGTCACTGCTTCATAGAATTCATTCAGCACACTCATATTATCCATGGGTGGTTCAGCGAAAAACTCAAAGTAAAGAACAGCTTTCATATTATGGACAATGGAAGTCCATAGCTGTGTCCTGAGATCACCGTGAGTCGGCCCTGCATCCCATTCTGTCTCATATTTATTATTGCTCATTCTATCCCAGGTAGTAACATTCTGTGTTTCCACAAAGGTTCCCAGGGGGATAAGATTATCCATATTCCAGACAAAGTTGTCCAGAGCCTCAGCCCAGAGATCGATAACTCCTCTTTCCGGATTTTTCAATGAGGCATGCCCTTTATTTTCAATTGGATAAATATCATAGGTAATAAAATCTGCCGTAAAGGCCTTTTTCCCGCCAAACAGATGTGCACTGCGCATATAGCTGTATTCATGGTTTCCATTCAGCGGATTGTAATTTGGCAGATAATCATAACCATAATACTGCTGCACAGTCGGATGCTGGGGATCCCGTTGATTTACCCGGTAAGACCAGGCTGCAAGCACTGTAGCCGGAACACGATTATATCTTCCGCCTAAATTCGGCTCATCATCCCAGCACCAGCCAAAAAGGCCGTCCAGGTCTTTTGCAGCTTCTATATATTTTGCCATAATATCAGGATTGCCGTTACGCTTGTTGAATCCGACCCAACCTACAGGGCCAAGGGCTTTAAGATTATTTGAATCTGCAGTTTTTACATAATCCTGCCATGCTGCCTCATCCTTAACATCATAATAGCCTATACAATATAAAATATTTGATGACCATTTCCACATTGGAATACTGGATTTTCTTAATTGCCAGGGACCTATCGGAAAGAATAATTCTTCACCGATCAAAACAAATGCATTGTTTTCATTTATTCCAATTGCCGGAGCACCGTCATATGGTTTGGAGAATTTCTCCCGGATGGTGCTGACTGTTTCCTTCCCGTTTTTCAGTTCGGCAACCACCACATAATCCCCCGCAGGCAGTTTCGCATTTTCCAGCAGGAAACGCCGTTTGCCGTCCACCGTTACACCTTCCAGCTGCTTTATCAAGTCACCCTTTGCAGTCTCTAATCGTACCGAAACCTGCTCCGGTGAATACCCCGACGGCACCAGGGCATAAAGGTACTGCGCAGTCCTGACACGGAACGGTGCATGCCGCAGTTCAAATCCTTCCATGAGCGCTTCACCTGTAACATGTATCGTGACCGAATCCGTATGGAGCAGTTCCTGCCGTACAGGCGGCGACTGGTCCATATCAAATCTCGACACTGTCAGCTGGACTTCATAAGTACCGGGTTTCATGAAATAATGGACTACACAGAGCCCGGTATCAAAGGTAGTTTCTCGGGGTGTACCCGCTTTCAGGGTATAGCCGTCTCCGAAATCCCACTCCCAGTTTACGGAAATGCCATATTCATCCTGGTAATAATATAAACCGTCAAAATATACTTCCTCTCCTACTTCAACATTGACACCCGGTAAAACATTGATATGTGTGTCAGCCAGTACTGAGATAGATAATAATATGCCTGTTACTGAGATAATAAAATAAATACTTATTTTCTTTAACACTTCAATAATCCCTTCCTTTTTTTATTAACTTCATCTGCAGCCTTTATTCCAGATAGTATCAGCCCGCCTTAATCTCTCTCTTTTTATCATGGTAAACAGAAAATATTTGCTGCTATGTCTGATTGTCTTATCTTTTGATGTAATTTTACCCCGATTTTTATCGAATTGTTTAATTTTGTTATTTTATATTAAATTTTGCTATTTTTATATTAGCACAATAAGGTACAAAATGGAATAGAAAAAATAAAAAAAAGCAGGATTTCTCCTGCTTTTTTTTCATGCACTTTTTTACATCAAGAAAATTTAACCCGCTCTATCTACTCTATTCTATAATTTCGTATATTAAAATCAACGGCTCCTGTTTTTCCTTTTTAATAATAAAGGCATCCTTTAATCTCCTTATCACTTCATCCAGTCTGTCCTCTTTATTATAATAAACCTCTACCAGGGGCTCTCCAGCATTTACCCTGTCACCAATCTTCTTCTTCAGTTCAAGGCCAACCTCATAATCAATTTTGCTCTCCTTATTATCCCTTCCAGCTCCAAGCAGCATGGCACACAGTCCTATTTCCCTTGTTTTAATAGAGCTCACAAAACCGCTGTCTTCTGCTTCAATCATTATCCGTTTGTCAGCTTTACTGAGGTCATCATTTTTTATCAGTTCAATATCTCCTCCCTGTGCTGCCACAAAATCCAGGAATTTTTCATAGGCCTTACCTGAATCCAGTAAATCTGTAAGTTCTTCATATCCTGTCCTGAAATCGGCTGCTTTTTCTGCCAGTATTAGCATATTCGCTCCCAGAGTCAGGCACAATTCCCGGAGATCTTCCGGGCCTTTACCACGCAGGCATTCTACAGCCTCTTCTACTTCCAGTGTATTTCCTACTTTATAACCCAGGGGTTGGTTCATATCAGAAATAACAGCAATAGTTTTCCGTCCCACATTCCTCCCTATTCTGACCATCTTTTCAGCAAGTTCTCTGGCTTCCTCAAGGTTTTCCATAAAAGCACCATTCCCTGTCTTAACATCCAGGACAATCCCGTCTGCCCCGCCGGCTATCTTCTTGCTCATAATACTGCTGGCAATAAGCGGTATTGACTCTACCGTTGCGGTAAGATCCCTTAAAGCATATAATTTCTTATCAGCAGGCGCAATATCAGCAGTCTGGGCGATAATGGAGATACCTGTTGACCTGACATTATCCAGGAACTCCTTACTGCTTATTTCCGTGCAGAAACCCGGTATGGATTCCAGTTTATCAATGGTCCCTCCAGTATGTCCCAGCCCCCTTCCAGACATTTTGGCAACAGGGATTCCTGCTGCACTGACCAGCGGCCCCAGAACCAGAGAGGTCTTGTCTCCTACTCCGCCTGTACTGTGTTTATCTATTACCTTTGCTCCTATTTCAGACAAATCTACAATTTCACCTGATCTGGCCATGGCCTCTGTCAAATATGCAGTTTCCTGATCATCCATTCCCTGGAAGAAAACTGCCATAGCCCAGGCAGATATCTGGTAATCAGGTATCTTTCCGGAGCTATAGCCGTTTATCAAAAACTCAATCTCTTCCCTGCTCAAAGAATAACCCTGTCTCTTTTTGTAAATTATATCATAAGCCCTCATACACACTGCCTCCCTCCGGGACTTTACTAACTTTTAAGTATATCTCCTGCAAAACTAATACCATTCTTCACTTCTTCAACACCAAGCAGTTCAGTTATGGTAGCCGCCAGGTCTGAAAAGCTGGACCTTACTCCAAGATTATAATCCTCCTTCACCATCTTGCCATTTAACAATATGGGAACATATTCCCTGGTATGGTCTGTCCCCTTATAGGTGGGGTCACATCCATGGTCGGCGGTTATCACCAGGAGGTCATCATCCTTCATTCTGGCTAAAATATCCGGTATTCTCCTGTCAAAATCCATCAGGGCCTCTCCATATCCCCTGGCATTTCTTCTGTGCCCGTATATCATATCGAATTCCACCAGGTTTGCAAAGAGAAGGCCAGATTCCATTTCATCAAGATATTCAAGAACAGCATCAACAGTATCCATATTATCAACAGTATTATTCGACTTGCTGATACCCTTTCCTGCAAAAATACTGCTGATTTTCCCTACTGCATATACGGTCTTTCCGCTTTCCACGATTCTGTCAAGCATCGTCACATCTACGGGCTCCAGGGAGAAGTCTTTTCTGTTTTTAGTCCTTGTGAAATTACCCGGGCTGCCAATAAAAGGCCTGGCTATAACCCGGCCGACACCATGTTCCCCGGTTAGAATCCTTCTTGCTTTTTTACAAATATCATACAATTCATCCAGAGCAATGATCTCTTCATGGGCAGCGACCTGAAATACACTGTCAGCTGAAGTATAGACTATGGGGCTCCCTGTCTTCATGTGTTCTTCTCCCAGTTCTTTAATAATCTCTGTTCCAGAAGCAGGCTTATTCCCCAGTATATCTCTCCTGATCTCTTTCCTGAATGCATCAATTACTTCATCGGGAAAACCATCAGGATAGGTGGGGAAGGGTTCCCTTAAAATAATCCCGGCCAATTCCCAGTGCCCTGTAGTAGTATCTTTCCCCCTGGAGGCTTCTGCCATCTTCCCGTATGAACCCGTAGCCTTAATGTCCGGTGATAATCCGGGAATCCTTTCAATCTTTCCCAGGCCCATTTTCTCCATCTCTGGAAGATCAATACCATTAAAGTATTCTCCAATATGCAGCAGGGTATTTGCACCTTCATCGCCATAATCAGCTGCATCCGGAAGTGCCCCTATTCCGGCACTATCAAGGACAATCAAAATAACCCGTTTAACTTTATTCAATACAGCAACCTCCCTTGAACAATAAAAGATCCTGATATCTATGAAAAAAATAACTACCCGTTTAGAGTAGTTAGATTTCAGGATAAGCATAGTAATCTTTCTTCATAGCTCTGCCGGATTAATCCCCAAAAGAAATGCCTATGCTTTTTGCAGTCTGTACTATTTCTCCCTCAGGATCACCTTTCTTTAACTTCCCGATAACATCTTCCAATAGGGCAGAAGAAATAGTTTGTCCTTTCAATGTAACCATCCTGCCAAACTTTCCTTCCATAACCAGATCCACAGCAGCCTTTCCGTACCGTGTTGAAATATTCCTGTCATAGGCTGTCGGAGATCCTCCTCTCTGCAGATGGCCCAGTATTGTAGCCCTGGATTCCAGTCCAACCAGTTCTTCCAGTTGATTCGAAACCTGCTCGGCAATCCCGCCCAGCCGGATTGGATCCGGACTATCCTTTACAACATTTTTCACAACCATTTCCCCTGTAATAGATTTTGCTCCTTCTGCCACAACCACTATACTGAAATCTTTCCCGGCTCTTCTTCTCTCCTTTATTTTTCCTGCAACCTTATTAATATCAAAAGGTATTTCTGGAATCAAAATAACATCAGCTCCGCCGGCAAGACCTGCCTCCAGAGCTATCCAGCCAGTATACCTGCCCATAACCTCAAGGCACATTATCCGGTGATGAGAAGCTGCAGTAGTATGTAGTCTGTCCAGTGCCTCTGTAGCAACT
>JAAYLO010000142.1 GCA_012521855.1 Halanaerobiaceae bacterium | reverse complement strand
ATCCTGTCTGCTTATATCAAAATTATCATGATAATTCTCCAGCAAAGTATTCAATAAAGCTGTATTATCCTCTGATTCCTGATAGTATTCTATTTCAATTTCTTTACCGGTTTTGGCTTCAAGATATTCTTTGCGGCCACTTCTATAATTATTTTCAAATCTATTCAATTGGGGGTAGAAAAATATTATGAAGAAAAAGACAACATTTCTCTGGCTTCTTTTTTTATTGATATTCTCACTAATAACTTTAGCCAATGGTGAAGAAAAGGCAGAAATAATAGATGGAGTAGTATATGGAAACTATATTGTAACAGATGAAAATATAGAAGAAGCAAAAGAGATAAGACAGGTAAAAGGCGATTACTTAAGTATTGAAGGAAAAGAAGTATATATGCCAAAATTAGAATCTGTAGAAGGGTATCTTTATTTATTAGAAGGAAGAACTGAATTGCTAGATCTGCCAGTATTGGAGGAAGTGGGAGGGATTACTATAGGTTATCGTTCAAGTGATATATTACTTGAAGAGTTGTATTTACCAAACTTAAGAAGAATCAATGGGAATTTAAAGGTTGAATATAATTACAGGAATATTAAAAGAATAATCCTTCCCTGTTTGGAATTTATAGAAGGCCGTATTGATATTCACGAAAATTATGATTTTGAACATCTTGATTTGAGGTCATTGAAAAAAGTTCGCAGAATAATGATTTATTCAAACCATTCACTTAGATATATTAACCTGGACTCTCTTGAAGAGGCAGATAAGATATCTATAAGTAGTGTTAATATGGATAACTTTAACCTAAATAATTTAAAAAGAACAAATTCATTAAGTCTTACGGATAGTAGTTATCAAAACATTAGTTTGGAAAAGTTATCAATTATAAATGGTCTTTTAGTGATAGTTGGAAATAGAAATTTAAAATCTATATTTGCACCAGAATTAAAAAAAATAGGAGTTAATTTAAAAGGAGTATCAATTATGGCAAGTAGTAATAGCAAAAAGCCTGTTTTAATAAAGGTTAATACAATTCCAGAGTGTGAAGGTTTAGTTGAGGAGGTAGAATTTGTGATTATAGGAAAGGAGAAAGAAGGATGAGTTATAGGCAGGAAGTAATGGAAGAGAGTATTAATTTAATCAAAAGCTTTGAAAATGACAGCTTATTTCAGGCTGAAATCAAGGGAGAAACTCCTGATGAAGATTTAAGTATTCACATGGACTCTGCTGAGAGCCTTGCTATAGGATATGGTCTGGATCTCCTGTTGAATAGCAGAGAACAGCTTATAAGTATATTCAATCAGGCCAATGAACAAACCGGGGAAGAATTTGATTATGAAGAACTGAGGCTTTTTGAAAGAATTGCTGATTATAGAAGATTAACAGAAACAAGAGCAAGAGAAACTTTTGTTAGACAAAATACCAATATAAGGCTGCCTGGCCTGAGATATGCCAATGCCGTATTCCACATAGTTGCAAATGATAAGTTTAGAATGGTTGAACAAATAGTCAATAACGGGGTAGATACAGATTATTATTCTCTACTGGGGATAAGGGAAAAGAGTGCCATATTTTCAATGGCATATAATACTGGTTATGGTCTATTCTATGAAAAAGTAAATGGGAGAATTGATTTTAACAGGCCTTATAATTCTTTAATATATTTAAGAGAATACCTTGATAATAAAGACAGTGAAAACATTGAGGAAAGAAAAACTGCAATAGAAGCAAGAACCAGGGTCTGGTATGAAATTAGATACAATTCATGCCAGGAAGCATGGAATAGAAGAAATGGTGGTGAGGGCTTAGCGAAGAGGAGGTATGTGGAAGGTGATATATTTCAATTATATGATGAAGAGACCATAACTCCTGGAGAGGCCAGTTGGATACTGGACAAACTGAGGGATGAAAGCATAACCAGAGTAAATCCGGATGACAGAAGAACATATAGAAGTATTGAGAGTATAGCTACAGTTTTTGAAGAAAATTTTTATGCACCTGATTCAGTGGAAAGGCACAGAAGATTAAATGATCCCATGAAAGGGATAGCAGATATTATTAAAGACCTGGATAAAAGGTTAAAAATGGTTTTATGTTATCTCTCAAATACGGCAGAAAATTTGCAGGAAAGGTTTTATCCTGATGGTGAGTGGTATGAAGTCAGAGAATATGAGGAAAACACAAGTTCTAAGGACTGTCCTGTCCTGGAAGATTATGACTTAAGCCAGGCCAGGATTGAGGAAGGCAGAGAGAAGATTTATCTTTCCGCAAATGATGCCATCTACCAGGAATTAAGAAACAGGTTTGAAAATAATTATGGAAGTGATTACAGAGGATATCTTGAAGCCAAAACCGGTAAAGAAATTGAAATAGAATACTATCAGGAATCAGAGGATAATACAGCTTTATTGAATACTTTGCTGGAGAATTATCATGATAATTTTGATATAAGCAGACAGGAT
>JAAYLO010000002.1 GCA_012521855.1 Halanaerobiaceae bacterium | reverse complement strand
GGATATGATAAAGTCTGTCTCATCTCCTGCCCCAGGCAGGATGATGGCCTCCATTAACTGTCCATTAATCCTCTGGATTTCCAGAAAAGCCTTTAAACCGTCTTCTGAAATAGTGATTATGATCTCATTGCGGGCTTCTTTGTTTTCCAGCTGATATCTTATATTGCTTTCTTCTGTAAGGACCATTGAGCCCTGAATCAATTTTCCGTTTTCAAAGAGCCTGATATCTCTGTCCCCCCTGATAACCGGATATCTGTTTTTATACAGCTGCTTTAAGACAATCCTGTCATCCTCCACTGCAATTATTTCTCTATCTCTGTATGTATCTTTTTTAACCTCCTCAGCCTGTACTTCTGTTTTTTTCTTAAGGTGTGTTCCTTTATCCCTCTCCTTTAAAGTCAGTTTCACTCTGGCCTTTCTGGCCCCAATTCCGAGAAAACCCCTTCTGCCAGTCTCTAAAACTTCTATTTCAACCTCATCCCTGCCGGCCTGTAATATTTGCAGCCCTTCTGCTATTGCCTTTTCAACAGTTTTATCCTTTACCAGAATAACCTTTGGCTTTGAGGCCATGCTCAGTTTCCGCCTCCTTTCATCCATTGATCTTTTTAACTAAAACCAGGGTAGTTCCGGCAGCATTTGTCTTGAGGTACACACGGTCAGTATACCGGAACATTATTGTAAAGCCATTGCCCAGAGAAAATATTGTGCTGTCAGAATAGGATTTCGTCAATGCAGCTTTAGGCAGCTTTTTAAAATCTATCCCCTTACCTTGATCCTCCACGATAAGCTTTAATATATTACCGGCAGCCTCAACTGTAACCTTACCTCCTCCGGCATGTTTTAATGCATTGGTTGCTGCTTCATTAACAGAGAGAAGAAGATGCAGTACATCTCTGGAAGACAGATTATACTGTTCCAGAAAGCCTCTCAGTTCATCCCTCAATTTCTGCAAATCAGCGGCTTCTGCAATTTCCTGTTCAACAACTGTTTCTCCTTCTCCTGTCAGTTCCTTCATCTCTTCTTCATTGAGCAGAATCAATTTGCCTCCGGTCACTGCTGCAATAACATCCCGGTAAATCTCCAGCTCCCTCTCTTTATTTTTTCTTTCAGCCAGAATTATATCTGTGACATCTATGGATATCAGGCCGCCTGAATTATAGGTCATGGGTAAAGCATGAAGATCGTAAACCTTTTTGCCTTCACTATCCACTACTTTATCCCGGAGATATCTGCTTTCTTTAAGGGCTTTCTCTACAAAATTTTTCATATAACCTTCTGATAGGCTTATTTTCCCATCATCTGCTGAAAGGGTCTTGAGCCTCCCGCCCTGATATTTTAAAACTGTACCCACTTTAAACAGATCCAGAATGCGGGATTTTTCCACATCCTGTTTCAGTTTTTCCCTGACCAGATTTTTTGTTGTTTCAGGCAATGTTTCTGTTATATCTTCAATGTATATCTTCAATGACTTCTTCAGCAGATTTACAGAGAATATTAAATTCGTCATTGCTGAGCCTGGTAAACTCCATTCCATCCCTGATAACAGAAATAATATCAAAACCCTGGTATGGTGATTTGCCTTTTGACTTTATAAGGCTGACCTTAATCTCCAGATTCTCCTGTAATTTGATCAGATAAACCCCCGGAGGGACATTACTTTCCAGTGCTATACCAATGGGGCTCAATAATTTCACAATCCCTTTATGCTTAATGCCCTGTTTTTCTACAGATCTCAATTCTACATTGAACTCACGGGCAGGTTTCCTGGCCAGAAAGGAACCGCTGATCAAATTTTTACACTCTATGCAATCTTTATCGGGAAAATCGCTTCTGCAGCTTATGCAGTCCATTCCCCTTCAGCTTTTTTATTTTGCAGAGGACAAAACTGATATCATCATTCTTACCTGCACTGGAAAAGGAGTCTATAGCTTCAATGATTTTCGCTTTTATTTCCCCCGCAGATAAATGCTTAGACTCCCTGATTATTTCCTTCAGGCGTCTTAACTCAAATCTCTCTTCCTTCATATTGCGGATATCCACCAGTCCATCTGTATAAAAGAGAAATATGTCATCTTTGTTAAAATTTACTTGATATGAAGAATAATTATTGCTGGCCTGAATCCCACAAAAGATATCGGACTGGTCCAGTAAAATAAGCTCCTGTTTTGCCTGAGACCAGTAAATAGGCGGATTATGGCCAGCATTACTATACTCTATAATTCTTTTTTCAAAATCAAAGAGTCCATAGAATACTGTTACAAATAAAGCCGTATCTTTCAAATCATTGTATAAAAGGTCATTTAAAATACTGATCACCTTTACAGGTGTATTATCAAATCTTTTCACTGTATGAAAGGAACTATGTACATTGGCTACAACCAATGCAGCAGCCATTCCTTTGCCCATTACATCAGCTATAATTACTCCTACCTTGTTATTTTCCTGAAAAAAACTGAAATAATCTCCGCCAACCACCCTGAAATGACTATAATAGGTTGCTATATCTATGTGCGGAAATTCAGGAGCTTCAGCAGGTATGAAAGATGTTTGAATATTGTATGCCATGTCCAGTTCCTGTTTCATCATTGCCTTCAGTTTCTCTTCTTCAACCTGAATGGTTTCTCTGATATCCCTTATATAATACAAATAAGAATTTTTATTATTGTATACAATGGATTTTGCCTGTACCTCAACATCAATTATATCCCCGTTTTTGCATTTATGCTTATCGGTAAAGCTATAAGAACCATCATCATCTCTTCTGAATTTATTTACCTGAAAATCTTCCAGGGAAAATCTCAGTATAGATTTAAGAGACAGCCCCAGCATGGATTCCTTATCGTCATATTTATATAATTCCACTGCTCTTTGATTGACCTGTATTATTTTAAATGTATCTGCCTCGGCAATCAGGATGGCATCGCCCGTATTTTCAAATAAATACTGATATTGCCTGTTGATCTCCTTTAATTTTTCCTCTTCTTTTTTGATATTACTTATATCTGCGGTGATTTCAGATATGGCAACAACATTGCCTTCTTTATCTTTCATTGGGAGAAAAGTGACCAGATGGCTTTTCCCGTCTTCTGTTGTAAGCTCCTTAAACTGAATTTCCCCTGTATCCCTGGCCTTTTCCAACATACAATACTCACAGGGGTTCTTCCTCTTAAATTTTAGTTTATAACAGTAATTCCCGGTAATTTTATCAGGGTCTCCATATTTTTCAATAATAATTTTATTTACCCAGATTATTCTGTGATCCAGGTCCTGGTATATTATTTCCTGTGGCAGACTATTTAATAATTCCAATAGTGTCCTCTCATCAAGCAGCAATTCATCCTGTGGCATGATGGCCCCCCTAATATTTATTTGAACCCAGAACTAAATTATAGTGGATATATATTTCTCCACAAAAGAAAATAATCCTCTTTGATCCATTATTTTATTACAAATTCAGCTGTTATGTACGGTTTTTTTACAAATGATAGGGTTCACCCTTCATGATCTTAAAAGCCCGGTAAATCTGCTCCAGAAGGATTAATCTCGCCATCTGATGAGTAAAGGTCATATGTGAGAGAGAAAGACGGAAATCTGCCCTTTCCAGAAGCTCCTTACTGAGCCCCAGGGCACCGCCAATTATAAAGCTAATACTGCTATGTCCCCTGATCTGTAAATTCTCAATGGATTGTGCCAGTCCCTCTGAGCTCAGGGGCTTTCCCTTAAGATCAAGGGCTATTACATAAGTCCTTTCCGGAAGGCTTTCCAGAATTCTGGCACCCTCCCGCTGTTTTATTCCTTCCTTCTCGGCCTTTCCGGGATTTGAAGGAATCTTCTCATCAGCAAGCTCCGTAATATTGAGCCTGGTATACGGCTGCAGCCTTTTAACAAATTCCTCTATTCCCTCCCTCAGGTAAGCCTCTTTTACCTTACCGACGGCAAGTATATTTATTTCCATGGATATCTTTCTCCTCATCTGTCATTATTTTGTAAGATCAACCTACATCAAATAACTCAGTAGGTTTGTCCCGGTATGTAAAATCCAATAACAGATCCTCACCTATTCTGAATCCCTTTTCTTCAAGATTGTTCTTTACAGTAATATAGGCCAGTCCAGGTCTATTATTATC